>CAZEVA010000001.1:0-2538 GCA_964515585.1 uncultured Gammaproteobacteria bacterium
GTGGGGGTGGGGAGGAATAACGATGGGCAAACAGATGTCTCCGGCTGGACGGATATCCTCCTTCCCCAATAATGCGAGCTGATTGAATAAATAAACACCCATAAGTCGTCCACTAACAATCTCTAATCGCAGTCAACCTATTTTCATTAGTAGACTGCAACAAATTTTTAAGCTGACTATTTTCTTTTTGCAAGGTAATAGTCAGCTTTTTTTGTTGCGTATAGTCAGCTAATATTTTTTGGTAATTGTTGTCCAGCCTATCATAGTTAACAGCGAGATGATTGTACTCATTCATCTTTTCGTTGTAATCAACGGCAAGTTGCATTAAGTGCCTGTATTCATTGTAAATCTTTGCTAGTAATTTATATAAAGGCTCAATAGCATCGGCCTCGATTACTTCGATTTCTTCTGACTTAAACGTTGAGACCTGCTTCTTAATTTTTTTCTTGCTGGCACGAAATTTTTTGAAATCCATTTTCAGTTTTTTGAAATACCGACCTAAGTTTGTATCATCATACCTTTTAATTTCTTTACTCAACGCCCTCCCTGTTTTTTCCAACTCACGAATTTTTCGATCAAACTCTTGAATGGTAATCTGTTCATCGGCCCTGGTAGCCTTCAACCTTCTGATCTCACTTTCCAACTTAAAAACCTCTACATTTTTCAAAACGACTTGGTTACTTTTTTCAAATAACATCTGATTTTTTTCTTCAATTAGATTATCGGTATTTTTCAAATTTTTATTCAATTCTTGAATTTTCTTTGCCATCTCAATATATTCTTCTCGTTCCAGATGCTTCTTTTTACTCCCCTGCTTACCACGCACAAAATCAAGCGGGCCAAAAATTTCTGCTGCAATATCCTGCATTTTTACGTAATCATTATCCTCAATATTTTTTTTGTTTTTACGTAATGTACGCAATACCGTTTTGTGTTTGTTAAAATCAAAATTCAAAAAACTTAGATGGGCATGGTAATTTTTCTTAACTATTCCGTTTTTAATTTTCCCCTCATCAAGATGCAATGCAACTTGTACTAACTGCATCCCGAATTTTTTTTGTAGTTCTCGACCAAACTTTTCTGCGTACTCCACAAGTACTTTATTGGTTTTTTCCTCGCCATATTCCGAGTATAAATATTCCACGTGGGGCCGCGAAAATGCTAATACCCCGTCAAGAAGAACATTTGCATTTTTCTTGAGGGCTTTTGTTTTTGTATATTTCCGGGCATCTTCATTTCCAATCGCAATCATGTTTTCTAGAGATTCATTCCATATTTTTTTGCAAATATTTTTATCAGAATTTTCTATAACATAATCTGGAACAGTCTCCCTCTTGTTATGATCCAATAAACTTTTTGCATCATGCTTTTTGTAATATTTAAGATTAAAACTGACATATCTTTTATGTTCTAATTTCATAATTATCTCCTAAGCTTTGTGTAGTAAAAAGCAGGGGTCCAGGGGGCGTAGCAACCCCGGCGAACGGACAACTTTTCACTATATAAACTGCTTTAGCTGTTTATATAGTGAAAGGTTGTTTTAGTGAGCTAAATCAACGTTGAAAACGTTGTATTCTTATTCACTATAACACAAAAAAAATTAAATGCAATAGCTGATGCACCAAGCGTTACGTCTAAGTGTTACATCTTTTCGTTACAACATACAGAAGCGGGACTGCTTCTATGCCATAAGAGGAAATGTTGAGCAATCCGATCATCCGATCTCGCTACATGTTACAGCTTCCCCGACACGCCAATTTCTCTTGTCAAAAAAAAATGGGGACCACGAAGATCCCCAAAGAATTATATAAAACAGGATCACATCCCAGGCGACTCTTCTTCACCCCCAACATCTGAAATATTAGCATTTTTATCCGCAGGTCGATCACCTCTTTTTTTGCTTGTCGTCAACCTATTGTTTTTAGCACTAGGCATACAATTTTTATTGGTAGTAGTCTTTGACTTTTTATAGCTGTACTTGGTCATTTTTTTCTTCATGTCGGCATACGCAGAAAATAGGTCATCGACCTGTGTTTGAGAAAGGGTAGCAAGCCCCAGATTTTCAGAAAATTCACGCATCAATTCTGGTAGTCTACTAGCAAGCCGTTTTTGACGGTCCACCCGTTTTTGTAAGTGGTAGTCATCCAGTCGCTTTTGGGCTTTCTTGACCTGATCATCGGTGAGATGGTCAGCTATTTTTGTTGGAATGACTACTTTTGTTGATTTGAAACTGCCGACAATAGTTGGTCTTGACCGTCCGGTACCACGTATCAAGTGACCTTCGGCGGTACGTTCTGCCGGGACGTAATCAGTTTTGAAAACTTGAATACGTTTACCTGCTTCCTTTAGATATAATCCACCTGTTTCTTTTGTCATGCTGTTACCCCTTTTTATAAGTTATTCAATCAGCTCGCATTATTGGGGAAGGAGGATATCCGTCCAGCCGGTGACATCTGACACTTGATTATAGTCATCCCTCCCCACCCCCACAACGGTCCCGTCTGATTTCAGGCCGAGGGAATGGTAGTATCCCCCCGC
>CAZEVA010000002.1:0-9065 GCA_964515585.1 uncultured Gammaproteobacteria bacterium
GGCCGGGGCTTGAGTTTTCTGGATTTAATTCAGGAGGGCAACCAGGGTTTGATGAAGGCAGTTGAGAAATATGACTGGCGGCGCGGCTTTAAATTTTCAACATACGCTACCTGGTGGATTAGGCAAGCCATCACCAGGGCTATTGCGGACCAATCGCGAACCATTAGAATTCCGGTTCATATGGTGGAGAATATTAATAAACTCTACAAAATACAACGCAAACTAATGCAAAAGTATAACCGCACTCCCACGATTAAAGAACTGGGCCGTGCTCTTGAGATGACCGATGAGGAAATCAAAAACTTGTTTAAGATTTCCCAAAGAACTACCTCACTTTCAACCGCAATTAATGATGAGGAAGACGCTACTCTGGAAGACTTTATTAAAGATCCAAATCAAAGCAGTATTTATGACAATGTCACCAATAAATTCATCAAAGAATATCTGTTTGAAGTCCTTGACACTCTCACTCCTCGAGAACGGAAAGTGCTGGTGCTTCGCTATGGATTGGAAGACGGTAAGCCTCGTACTTTAGAGGAAGTTGGCCGGCAATTTAGTGTTACTCGAGAAAGAATTAGGCAAATTGAAGCTAAAGCAGTGCGTAAACTAAAACATCCCTCAAGGGCCAAAAAACTCAAGGGCCTAATGTAATAAGATTATCGGCTTTTATTAAGCCAGCCTTTTTGAATAAAGGAAGAACTTCCAAGTGGGCTGTAGTTACCAAGGTTTGGTAATTTTTGGAAACGGTTAATATTCGCTCGCTGTTAGCTTTATCTAGTTCCGAAAAGATATCATCCATAAGAAGCAAGGGCCGCTTTTGAGTTTGTTGTTCTGTATAACGTAGTTCGTTTAATTTTAACCATAAAACACAAAGCCGCTGTTCACTACGCGATCCGTACTGCGATAAGACCTTGCTCTTTTGACCATTTAGCTGTCTTAGAGAAAAATCATCTAACTGAGCTCCGCTTAGAGTTCTTTTTTGCTCTAACTCTGCTTTTAGTTGAGACAAGTTAGAGCTGTCAATAAAGCTGTTTTGCTGGTAACAAACTTCAAAGGAGAGGCCATTTAGGGAAGGGTGTTTGTTGAAGTCGTTGACTACCGCCCTTCTTCGTTCTTGTAGTAGTAAAATATTCTCAGATAAATATTTATCCCAAAATCTTAGCAAGTCCTGAAGTTGTAATTTATCATAATGACTCCCCTTTTCTAAAACACGATTGCGTTTATACAGACCGCGACTATAGTTTTGCTTGGCTTGACTATATTGATAGTCAACCTGGCACAAGATGCTATCAAAGTAGTGTCGCCTTTTGTCTGGAGTACCACTGATAATCATTAAGTCCTCAGGTTGAAACAAAACTACCTTAAAAACTCGTCGATAATACTGTTTAGCTAGTTTTGCTAGGCCATTAATAGAAAAGTTTTTTTGTGCCAACCTGTCTTTTCGGGTTAGTTTAACCGTTAACTCGCTACTAACACCGTCGTCTTCGACTGCCGCCCTTGCTGTTGAGAAGGGAGAGTTGTTATTAATTAACTCCACTGTTTTTTTATCTCTAAACCCACCGGCTTTACTGACAAAAAAAATTGCCTCCAGTAAATTAGTTTTACCTACTGAGTTAGGCCCGGTAATTAAGGTAAACTTCGGATTAAAGTGAAAGCTGGTTTTTTTGGCGAAAGAACGAAAACCCGTTAACTCAAGCGACTTAAGCAACATTATCTTTAATCGTTTTTTTTGAGCAAATAAATACTTTCTAAAAAGGAGGGTAACCGGAAAAATTTTCGGGCCACGGCAACATTTTTGGTTTTAATAAAAAGCCTTTCCCAAAAACCATGGGCAAATACAGAAACATGAGAAGGGTCTTCTCCATGCAGGCAGTTTAAAAACCAGTTTTCTTGGGTATAAATTTTGTGAAGGATATTTTTTTTAGCTACCCTGACCGTTTCATTAATCACTTTTTGTAAATTTGAACGTTCGATATGCTCCAGAACGTCAAAACTAACTACCATATCAAAGCTATTGCTTTTAAAAGGAATTTTTTCAATGTCCCCCTGTTTTAAAAATGGTTTTACTTCTTCTTTTGACATCTCCAGAGCGTCTTTAGAAAGCTCAACCCCTCTAGCGTCAACACCAAGTTTTCGTAGTAAACAAACCAACTCTCCGGTTCCACAACCAACGTCTAGCAAGGTTTTGGGATTAAATTGGAGCTTTAGGTAAAGAGCTCGATACAAAGCTGCTAATTTAAGTAAGAATAGTTTGATTTTGCTAATGGGGGCAACATAACGGTACTCGCCTTTTTCACCCAGATAATAGCGTTTGTCATAATAAGCCGGAGAGACGTCAAAACGGCGAATAACCGTACCCTTGAAACTCTTGCCATCAATAATGCGCTGTAGGTTGCGAAAGTCATTGCCTTTAGTAGTAATAACTGTAAGTTTCATTTCTTTGGCGAGCTTTGCCGCAATTGGGTCAACCGGAGCTGACAAGCCAGGAGTCCATTTATCGTCAATTAGGGTTTGATAAAAATCCCAAGTGGTTTTTTCAATAATCTTGGCCCCTTGATACTTGTTAGGATCTTTGTCGTAAACCCAATAAAGATCAGAGAGATTAATAAGTATGTTGGCGTTATAATTTTTGGCAAACATAACCGCACAATAGTCGGTTGACCATCCCGGAATCCAGCCAGCGCCAATAACAATGGGTTCACGAAGATTATAAATTCTCTGATTATAGTTCTCAGTAATTCGAGGATAAGCCAGATCACGAAAAATAGTTCTTAATAAATGGGCATTTAAACGAGATGAATGAATCCCTAACCAATCTAAATCCTCATTGGTAATTTTTTTAATGACCTTACGCCCGCCGTTAATATAGTGCCGAGCTGTGCTTCCTCCGCCGGAGACAATAAAAAAACGACGGTTTTTGGAAACATTACGACGGATAAAAACATTGAGTTTACTTAGAAAGTCAGTATTAACACCGCCGTTGGGAATTATTAAGCTCCCGCCTACCGATAAAACTATGTTCTCCTGCATATTACTAGCCTAAAAAAAATCCCGCTTGCGCGGGATTGCTTTTTAAATTTGTACTAAGCACGAGTACAAATTTGTTTAATTTTTGTAATCAGCCAAAACGCCTTAACTCTCATCGTGTCATAGATTATAATACAATAATGACTATGCCGCAACCACTCTTGCCTGCAAAAATAAAAAAAATAATTAAGCATTTTGAAAAAAATAATTTTGAAGCTTATGTTGTTGGCGGCTTTATCCGCAACCAGTTGTTGGGACTTGCCCCCAAAGAGAGCGGAGTTGACTTGACCACTAACGCTACTCCAGAACAAGTTAGAGAGTTGTTTCCAAACTCTAAATATGAAAACCGCTTTGGCACAGTAATTGTTTTCTTTTCGGATAATAATTACTGCGAAATCACAACTTATCGTACCGAACGTAACTATAGTGACAACCGTCACCCCGATAAGGTTGCTTGGGGAAAAAGTTTAGCAGAAGACTTAAAGAGACGAGACTTTACTATTAATGCTTTGTGTTTTAACGGCAAGCAGTTTGTTGACCTGTTTGACGGCCAAAAAGACTTAAATAATAAAGTTATTCGTGCTATCGGCGAACCAGAGCGGCGCTTTGCTGAAGACAGTTTGAGGTTGCTAAGAGCGATACGCTTTAGCTGTCAGCTGGACTTTGCTATTGAACCAAAAACTTTAACTGCTGTTAACAAACAAAGCCATTTGCTAAAAAAAATCAGTATTGAAAGAGTGAGAGATGAATTTTTGAAGATTTTGGCTTCAGAGAAAGCGGAGACTGGAGTAAAGTTATTAATAGATACCGGCCTGATAAAAACATTCCTACCTGAATTAGTTGACGCTTTCAAAGTAAACCAAATTAGTCCCCAACGCCACCATATTTATGACTTGGGCACTCATTTAGTTAAAACTCTGGCTAACTGCCATAATCCTAACCCAATTGTTCGCCTAGCCTGTTTGCTACATGATATTGGCAAAATTAAAACTAGAGATGTCACTCCTGAGGGAGTGGTTACTTTTTATAATCATGAAATTGCCGGTACAGAGATTGTTTATGAAATTGGCAAAAGGTTAAAACTAAGTAAAAAAAGCTTAACCAAACTAACAAAGCTAGTTCGTTATCATCAGTTCACCGTTAACGAACAGCAAACCGATAAGGCTCTTAATCGCTTCATTCGTAGTATTGGCAAAGATAATTTACAAGACATTATTGATTTGCGTTTTGCCGATAGACTTGGTTCGGGAGCGAAGCCGACTTCTTGGCGAACAGAGTTGTTTTTAAAAAGGCTGGAAGCTGTTCAGCGTAAACCTTTTGACATTTCTGACTTGAAAATAAATGGGCATGACATCATGAAAACACTAAAACTCAAGCCTAGTCCAAAGGTAGGTAAAATTTTACAGCAACTGTTTGATAAAGTTGAAGCCGACGAATTAAAAAACGAGAAAAAAGAACTGCTTGGCTATTTAAAAAAGATTACTTAAGCTTAGAAATTGCTTTTTTTAGTTCACTGATTTTCTCTATCGGCAAATTGACCCCTTTTTTAGTGGGAATTTCATCGCCATCTGGACCTTTAATATAAAGGCGAAGATCAACATACTCTTTCCCCTTAAAAACAGACGTGCGCAGTTTAACAGTTTCGCGCTCATTTTTTTCAAATTGATAAATTATCTTTTCTTGGTCTTCGGTTTTCTCTTCCATATATATAAATAAAAACTATTAATTAGAAAAATTATACTGCAACTTTTAGCTGTTTGTCGAGGGTTTATATCCCGCTAAAATTTTCAGAATATTAGCAGCAGTTTTATCCCAAGAAAAGTGCCTTAGCTGTTTTTTTCCTAAAATTACTAAACGTTCTGTAGTTTTTGAGTCACTAATTATCTTTTCCATCTGCGCGGCTATCTCGTTTGGCAAAAGCGGATTAAAATATAAAGCCGCATTCCCAGCTATTTCGGGCAAAGCGCCAGTACGGCTACAAACAACAGGAACCCCGCTAAAAAAAGCTTCAAGAAGAGGCAAACCAAAGCCTTCGTATAAGCCAGGAACAATAAGAGCCTGACAATTATTTAGTAAGTACCATTTTTCGGCCTCGTTAAGATAATCGGTAAAAACAATCTTTTTAGCTAACTTGCGTTTAATTATTAACTGTTCAATATCTTGATATAACCAGCCTTTTTTGCCTGCTAAATACAAAAATTGATCTGGGTGCTGACTTAGCAGTTTTTCGAAAGCTAAAACTAAGTTTTTGATATTTTTTCGTGGCTGAAGAGTGCCAAGAGAAAGAAAAAAGGGTTTCTTTAGTTCAAAACCGGGCTTTTGGAGAGAAGTTTTCGGCGGACTAAAGCCATTGTAAACAACTTTAACTTTTGCAGGGTTAACAAAATAGTTCTTTAGCAAATCTTGCTTTGTGGTTGAGGAAACGGCAATAATCTGAGAAGCTTTCTTTACCGAATAGCCAGTCCAGTTTATCAACTGATACAAATCTTTGGCTAAAAAGTCCTGTGGATAATAAAAATAAGACAAATCATGAACTACAACCGCAGTTTTACAAGGGCAAAATCTGGGAGAATAGTGAGCCGGGGCAAGATAATAGTCTAAAGAGCGGTGCTTCAAGAAAAGCGCTAAAGGCAAATCAATTTGACTCCAAACTGTTTTTTTGGGAATAACGAAGTATCTAAAATTCGAACTCGGTTTTGGTAAATTACTAAGAGGTTTGTTTTTTAAAAAAATGCGAAACTGCAAAGAAGAACTACATTTTTTTTTGAATTCCTGCAAAAGATAATACACATACCAGCCTACCCCAACTGGCTGGCTAACATTAGCTTCGTTTGCGTCAAAACCAATAATCATTGCTGTTTAAGTTGCCCAATAAGCTGATAGTAAGTATTTTTCCAACTAAATTGTTTGGCTTTTTGGGCCGCTTTCTCACCTAAAGTTTTTCTTAATACTTTGTTATCAAGTAATGCTTTAATCTTCTCTGCCATATCCGACACTTTCTCTGGATTAAATTGCATACTAATACCTTGCCCCAACTCCTTAAGAGAGGAGCTTTGAGAAACTGCCATTGGCGCTTTGAAATTAGCTGCCTCAAGTAAAGGATAACCAAAGCCCTCGTACAAGGAGGGGTAAACAAACAACAGACACGATTGATATAAGCAGAATAATTCCTCATCACTAAGATAGCCGAGTGTTTTGATATTGTCACCAACAAGTTTTTGCTTGCCCCATCCTTTTGGACCAACAATTACTAGAGGAGTTTGGGCTGGCTTAATTTTGCTGTAAGCCTCAACTAATCGTTTTAGGTTTTTTCTTGGTTCAAGTTTGCCCACAGCTAAAATAAAGCGCTTGTTGTTTAGATGATATTTATTTAGAGTTTGTTTGAGAGCTTCTCGACTAGGTGTTGTTACTTCAACTCCAGGATAAATAGTGCAAAGCTTGGCTTTTTTGAAGGTTAACAACTGCTCAACGTCGCGCCTAGTTGAATTGGAGTCGGTAATCACTAAACTTGATTCACGGCATACATGAATTAATCTTTGCTGTTGAGTTTTTAAAATCTGCCAACTAACCGTTTGGGGATATTTTAAAAAAACAAGGTCATGAACAATGGTGGCTTTTTTGATACTATTTGAGGGCGGCTCAACCCAATCGGAACTGATAAACCAGTCGAGTTTTCCAACAAAATATTTTAGATCAAGCAAATGAAGACGGTTCCAAACAAAAGATAATAAAGTTGGCGGCAGGCGAAAATTTTTTAAGGTAAAACCTTTTTTGCCAATAGCTTGAACAATTTCTTCAGGCAGTTTTTGCCTGAGGGAGCTAAAGAAAAAAACCCAATCATTTACAGAGTCGTACTTTATAATTGCCTGAACAAGACCTTGGGTATAGCGGCTAACTCCGGTTCCAGAATAAACAATTTGAGAAATATCTAGGCCAAGCTTCATTTTATTTGGTAGTAAACATCTTCTAGATTTTCAGCAATTTTTTGCCAACTATATTTTTCTCTAACTAGAAAGTAGGCTTCTTTTTGAATTTTTTTATATAAAGAGGGTTTGGTTAAAATTTGTTTAATTTGCCTAACAGAATCTTCCACAGAGTCTGCCAAAAGAACTTGTTTACCAGCCTTAAGATTAAGACCTTGAATACCTGTAGCTGAGGAAACTATCGGCAAGCCAGCGGCCATAGCGGCTAGTATTTTTAATCTGGTTCCTCCAGGCCCATAGATAGGAGAAACAAACAAAGTTGCCTGACGATATAATTTCTTTACCATTTTGATGTCATCAGTTTTTATATCAACCACACTAAGGTTCTTTTTATTAAAAGTGCCTAATTTATTTGTAGCATTTTGGCCAGCAATGACAAGGTGAAAATGTTTTAGAACTTTTGATAAAGCCGGATAAATATTGCCAATAAGGTAATGAGCCGCCTCAACATTTTGTAACCAAAAAAAATTGCCAATAAAAAGTAGTTTTGGTTTAGTTAAATCCTTGTTTTGGAGCTTGATGCTTAACATCTCGTCACCAGCACCGTTGGGAATAACTGCCGGAGAAATATCAGGCTCAAGCTTCGTTATTTCTTTTTTGTCGGCCTCAGATACTGTAGCTACCAAATCGGCTTTCCGCCAAAAATGCCGCTCTGAACGAATTAATTTGATTATGTCCAAATTAAAAAGAGGCCGAATAAAAAAAGGCAATGAGTTAACAAAATGCTGGTAAACTTTGTATTCAATTGTTTGTTCAACCAAAACTACCGGAACTCGAGTGCTGGGAAGGTGGGGCATAATGTAAAATGTTTCGGCATGAATAACGTCATAAGAACGCTCTGCCAATAGTTTCTTGGAAACCTCATAGGCTTCCTTTGAATAATTGCGAACAATAAGAAAGGGTTTGTTGGAAAAAACAGCAGAGATTATATTGTTTAGCTGCCACGGTTTTTCGGCTCGTTGGCAAAGATATATCTCCTTACAAAATTTCTGAAGAGGTTTAACATACTTTCTTTCTTCGGCAAATTTGTAAAGCGAGATTAGGGTTATCTCATGATGGCGGCTAAGATATTTAAGCAAGTTGTAAGTTCTCACCTGGCCGCCGGAAGAAGGCGGATATGGCAAGTAAGGCGTGAGCATTAAGATTTTCATAGCTGAAAAATCAAGACTTGGTTGTTTTCAAAAACTAAAGCTGCCTCGCCAGACAAGCTTTCTTTGTAATCCATATTTTGTGTAATAAAGTAGGAAGCTCCCTGCTCTTTAAGAATCGGTAATTCGCGGTATGGTGCCGGGTAGCCGCGCCTATCGCTCAAATATAAAAGAGTGGTGTCGCCTTGGGTATCGGTAACAATTAGATCTTTTGGTTGAGTTAATGACCGAACCACATCGGCAATTAAAACCAGGTTTGGCTGTTCATCGTATTTATTCTTAACCTGGTAGAAAGAAAAGAAAAAGGATAAGGCAAAAATGGCAAAAACAACTAGACTACGAACAATAAGATACCCGGCTTTCTTTTGCCTTAAGTAATTGCCTACGCCAACACCAATAAGAATGGCTAGCACCGGAGTGATTACTATTTGGTAATACTCATGTTGAACATTTCCACCCTGAAAGGTAAGAAGATAGGTTAGGGCCGTAAAAAACAACAACCAAACTACTTTTCTGTTTTTAATTGGTTCAAATAGAAGTCCTAAAAGGAGAAAAAAAGTTAAATAGCCCCCCATAATTAACTGGCTAATTCTTTCAAAAAACAGCCAGCGAAAAAATGCCGGCCGAAAGAAAATTGATTGCAATCCATCTGGGGTGTTAGCAGAGGTTAGCAGCCATTCACTAACCGGAACACCTTCGGGGAATTGTTGAATATACAACCGCCAAAGCGTCAGAGGCAGAAAAACAATTAAGGCAGAAATAATAACAGTTCCAGTTTTTAGCAAGCCGGAATGTTTTTTTTGATAAAAGAAGTAAAAAACCACAATTGCGTAAAAAATTACTGTCGGTTTAATTAAAAGAGCTATGGCCAAAGAAAGACTTGAAAAAAGGAGCATTATAAAACCCT
>CAZEVA010000003.1:0-6083 GCA_964515585.1 uncultured Gammaproteobacteria bacterium
GTTTAGATAATTAGCAATTAGCCCTGATTGATTATAGCCTCGTTGTTTTTTGTCTGAGGCGCTCATAGGGACAGGCACCAACACCGGGTTTTTTAATATACTAATCTTGTTAATAAACCAAAACCAAACAGACCAGGGAATATTATCTAAAAAGTCTTCCAAAACCACCCGAAAGTGGCGATATTTGGCCTTTTTCAACAAGTAACTAGCTTGATAATTATATTTATAAAACGAATAAGCTGTGAAAAAAATTCTACTTTGTGGATTTTTACATTTTAGAATTAGCTCAAACTTTTGAAAACAACGGTAACAAACAGAAGCCCCCGGCCGAAAACAAAAAAGACACAAAGATGGTAAACGTAGTTTTTTAATTATGTTTTAGCTAGGGTTTCCTTTTGAATTTTTTCTAGTAGCTTTGGGTTTTTAGCCAAGCTGTCTTTGGTTGCCTCATATCCTTGGCCCAAATTTTCTTCTTTGTATTTGATAAAAGCACCGCTTTTGCTCAAAACCCCACGACTAAGGGCCGCCTCAACCACAGAACCCACCTTATCGATACCAGCGCCGGTAATAATTAGCTCAGCCTCCTTAAAGGGTGGAGCAACCTTGTTTTTAATTAGCTTTACTCTGGTTTTGGTGCCAACCACCTCCGTGCCTTTCTTCATTATCTGAATGCGCCTAATATCCATACGCACCGAAGAATAAAACTTTAGAGCCAAGCCTCCGGGAGTTGTTTCGGGATTGCCAAAAAAAACGCCAATCTTCTGCCTGATTTGGTTAGTAAAAAGAGCTGTGGTTCTGGACTTAGACAAAACGCCGGTAAGCTTGCGCAAAGCCTGCGACATTAACCTAGCCTGAACCCCCATCGAAGAATCACCCATTTCCCCCTCAATTTCCGACTTGGGCACTAGGGCCGCTACTGAGTCAACCGCCACCAGGTCCACACCTCCGCTCCTTATTAGGGTTTCGGCAATTTCCAAAGCTTGTTCCCCTGTGTCCGGCTGAGATATTAACAAGTTATCTAAATCTACTCCAATAATCCGAGCCCAGTCTGGATCCAAAGCATGCTCAGCATCAATAAAGGCCGCCACTCCATTATTTTTTTGAGTCTCGGCAATAATTGATAAACAAATGGTAGTTTTGCCTGAGGCTTCGGGGCCGAAAATCTCAACCACTCTCCCTCTAGGAAGCCCACCAACTCCAAGAGCCAAATCTAAGGAAAAAATACCAGTTGGCAAAACGGCAATTTTTTCTCGCGGTTTTTCGCCCAAGCGCATAATGGCGCCCTTACCGTATTGTTTTTTAATTTGCTCCATTGCCAAATTTATGGCCTCCTGTTTTGGATTGTTTTTCACCATATGCCAAGGATACCAAAAAAAACAAAAAAAACACAAGCGGTTGTAAACCGCATTAATTAAAAAAATTGACAAAAAAAGAAGATAGAGATATATTAGGTTTAATGAGATATTTTTTGAAGAAGGTTTTTTTAACCCTTTTTTTTATTAGCCTTTTTCTAATACCAGTCAAAAAAAATGTTCAGGCCCAAGAACAGAATGTTAGGGTAGTTTGTTTAGACCCATATTTTATCACCGACTCTGTTAGTGCCTGGACAAATGAACACTATGGAGGAAAAGCATATTTTACTATTTCTGAAAAATCAGGAAAGTCTAATTGGGAAGAGTGTAGAGATACTGAATATAGCAAAGAGTGCTCTTTTACTTGGAACCATGAGGGATCAAGCCATCATCATGTTTTAATGGCAAAAACGAGACCTAACCAAGGTTTGGTTCCGGGTAAAAAAGTCCTAATAATTCGACGAACAAGTCGAGAATACTGCGACAAAAACTCTACCGACGCTTGTAATACTTGTTTATGGACACATGCACTATTTACAGATGGGGTTCCTGTTACTGATCATTGTCGCCCCTGTGACCCGGAAAAAGAGTCTTGTACAACTACCGAATGTGCCCTAGACAAAAACGGTAACTCTTTTTGTAAAGATATCCCCAACGCTATAGATGAGGAAGAGTTTCGTGTTTTTGACTACGCCGAGGGAGAAATATTTCCAAACGAAGACGGCTCTATTACAATTCCACATATTATGAGCTATACTCATACGGGAGCCGGTCATACCTTTCTGGCAGTTCAAATTCTTGGTTCTGGTGAAGTTGGCGAGCTTGATGCTGAAAATAACAGCCTTAAACTAGCACGCTTTGAAGAGTTAAAAGAAGAGGTCCCTGAGATTGCTAACTGCATTACTGTTTATTGGGATCCTTATGGCCGGATAATTGACAGTATTATGCTAGAGCCAATAAAGGGCGCTATTATTTCTTTAAGCAACCTAAATAATCAAGGAAATAAAGAGTTAACTCGGGTAGAAAATAATCCGCTTTTCTTTAATCCCCTTGCCACTAAGGCGGACGGGAACTTTAATTTTGCCGTACCCCCAGGAACTTATTTCTTAAATCCACAACATGATAGTTTTACCTATCCTTTAGAAGACGCTGATTTAAACCAAGTTAAGAGCCGTCTTTTAACCTTTGATCCTTTGGGAATTTATATTGACACCAACAAACTTTATAACAACCCTACTGAAAAAATTATTGAGGCCGCAGGAAAAGCAGAACGAAGGGATATTGTTATGAAACCCAATGACCCAAACTATCAGGGTTCAGAACCTGAGATTCTACAAAAAGATATTATTAAAAATAATACTACCCAAACTATTTCTGGTCTCGTTTCTCACCCCAAGGCTATTATTCGGGCAGTGGTAAACAATAATACTATTACTCAAACCAGCGCTGATTTACGCGGAATATTTAAACTAGAAATTGCTAATAATTTATTAAGTAATAGCTCAGATAACGTTGTTTTGGCAATAGAAAAGGTAAGTTTTTTCAGCCAGGAAAATGATGTTTTAGGAGAGTCAACAACGCTGCACCCAACTAAACAATACCGTATTGACACTATTCCAGCAAATATGAGTGGTTTTATTTACGACAAAGAGTTAAAAACAATTCCCAACGCTACTGTTTATTTACTTATTCCCTCCATGGAAAACACTGTTTATGCCACTATAAAAGCCGATAAGGATGGATATATTAAAATTCTTCCTAAACATATTCCTCCATACGAGTTTATTCTTAAAATTATTGATCCCCAAAACATTGGAACACCTTTAATTCAGAATGTAAAACAATTTAAACAAGTTAACGCTGTTTATTTTGCCGAAACTGGAGCCGATTTTTATCAAGACAGATCGGCAAACTACAAAAAACCAACTCAAGAAACAATAACCAAAATTGTCAATGAGACCCAGAAGGAGGTTAAGAATAAAAACCTCTTCCTTAAACCAACCAAGCCTATTTCTGAATCTAACGACCAAAACACAGAAAACAAGGAAGCAACCCCAAAAAATAATGCCTTAGGTATTTTGTTGGTTTTTGGCCTGATGCTAGTAGTTGCTGTTGTTGTTGGTTTTGTTATTATCAAAAAAAACCAACAGCAAAAACAGGTTTATTATTAAAAAACCACTTATGAGCCACTCTTTTGTTATTGACACTAATTTTTTTATCAATCGCCAGCGGCCAATTAACCTAGGCGACAACAAGGAAGAGGTTGTGGCTGGTTTTGCCAAGCTGGTCTCTGGTTTAGTTAAAAACCAAACCATAAGCCTCTTTACTACCCCCGCTTCTTTTCAGGAAATTAGTAGTTTTTTTGCCGATCAGCCCCAAACCCTAAAAACACTTGCGAAAATTCTAACAATTGCCTCTTATAGCCGTAATGACTTAAAAATTAATGCCGCTTTGTTTGAAAAACTTATTGCCGAAACCGGCAGAAGGCTTTACCGAGGATTGCGAGTTGTTGAAGAGCCTTTGAAAAATATTATTATTCAAACAAAACCACCTTCGGCTGAAGAGGTGGGTAAAGCGGTGGCCCAGTTTCGAGACAAATATCGCCGCGCTACCCGTGAAGGCTTTATTGACTCAACCACAGACCTAGGATTAATATTTCTAGCCAAAGAAATAGGGGCAAGTATAGTTAGTTCAGACAAGGGTCTCTTAGATTGGGCTAGAGTTTTTGGCTGTTGTGAAGTGCTACCAGAAGTTTTTGTTGAGAAAATAAAAGACTTAGCTAAACCCAGCCGCTCTTGACAAAAACTCTCCAAATTTTTCTACCTCTGTTTTTGGAGTTTTTTCCATAAATGGTACCCTCTGTTTTAAGTGTTTAATAATATAGTTGGCCAGTTTTTCCTCTTTGGGCATAACCAGGCAGAGTTCGGAGGCAAGAAAGTGAGAAAAAATACGAATTACCCTGCCTTCGTTTTTTTTAACCACTGAAAAAAAAGTCATTTTATCGTAAGACAGGCGCCCGCCAAAATAACTTAAACCAAACTTGTCTAAACTATATTCTGTGCTTATTGGAGACACGGCCGCCCGAACATAGGCCACAAAAAAAATAACCCACACCAAAAAAATCAACAAACCCTCTTTAAAAAAGAAAAGTAAAACACTAATAAGCATTGCCAAAACCGTAATTGCCCGAAAATATGAGGGTGGTTTTTTTTCAAAATAACGGCTGGGCGCTTCCCATTTAATCACACCTCGATCTTTGTTGTTTAACTCGCTCATCTGTAGTATTATTCTATTTGGTTTAACAAATAAATACAAATGAAACAAAAACAAAAAACCAAAAGGAGAGAAGAAGAGCTTCTCCGACTCTATCAAAACAAAAAAAAAGAAGGTGGGCAATTTAAAATAAAGACACCGAAAGCTCGGCAAAAAAAAACTATTTCAAACCAAATTAAGCCATTGTCACTAAGAAGTTTGGGTATTAGCTTGTTATTGACTTTTGCAATAATCTCAGTACAATTATTGGTATCTCAATTTATTTAAAGAAAGGGGATGATTTAAAAAAATGACCAGTATGTATTGTGTTAAATGCAAAGCTAAACAAGAAATAGCCGATAGCGAACTTAGTAAAACCACCGTGGGGAAAGCAAACCGCCCAGCTTTAAAAGGCAAGTGCCCAGTTTGTGGCACCACTGTTTTTAAATTTGTTAAGGCCTAAAAGAGCTGTTCTTCTTTACCAACTAGAACCAGCCGGTTTTTTTGGAGTATTGTGCTCAAAAACGGGTCTTTGTTTTTTTGGCGGAAAGCAAATTCTTCGGGGGTCATTACGCTGTAATTGATTTCCCAGTTTTTTCTTTTCCCCTCCTCGGCGCAAACCTTGGCTAACTCAGCCATTGAGACAATACCAATAACAAACAAATCAATTTCGTTTTCTTTATGTTGTTTTGGCCGATAAAAATTACTGGTTAAAAAGGCCACTTTTATTTTTCCAAACCGTTGCTTTTCGTTTATAATCCGCCTTCCTAGTCCGGTTTGTTTATTAACCACTCTTAACAACTCGTCGTAGTATTTTCCTTCTGAGTTGGCCCAAAACAAAAGCTTGCGACCAACTCTTTCTTTATTAATAACTCCCGCTTCTGCCAAAGATAAAAGAGCTCCACGAACTGAATTAATTCTCTCTTTAACCAATCTCTGAATTTGGCGCATATGATAGCGCTTTTCTGGTTCAAAATAAAGTAGTTTAATAATCTTAGCCTTAGTTTTACCGGCAAAAAGAGTGCTTATCATATTAATACCTTACCTGGTTGTCAGATGGAATAACCGAAAACCAGATTTTGCCACCCACAAATTTAATAGGCCGACCCTGCTTGTCGCTCAAAAATACCTGGCTAGCCCTGTCTTTCTTTTCCCAGCTTGCCTCAACTACCTGCCCGTTTTTAAAAACAAGGGCCTTGCCTTCTCCGGTAGTTTCATATAGCAAATGCTGTCCTTTTTCATAGCCGTCGTTAGCTACAGACTCGTCCATATATAAAACAATAACGTTTTTTACTTTAATTGGCTTGCCGGTTGCCTTGTCAACATGAGGACTACCTCCGTTGTGCCGCTTATATTCGTTACTGCTTTTGTCGTAGGCCCATAAAACATCAAAATCGTGATAATTCTCCCAAAAACCAAATCTTACCTCCTGTTTTTCGGGTCGTTTCGACAGGGGTGCTTCTTCCTCAAAGTCCCAGC
>CAZEVA010000004.1:0-4170 GCA_964515585.1 uncultured Gammaproteobacteria bacterium
ATTTAATTCCAATTCTCAAACAGTCAGCTTACATTAGTAGCAGTAATGATATAAGTACCAATAATGTGCTAGTTCCATTAGTTGCTTATCTTTCAAGAAATGATAACTCATTTGAACCTGCCTTAAAAAATCACTTTCTTTATTGGATGTTCTTAGCCCTTACTTGGCGTAGGTATAGTGGACAAACTGATCAACGACTTGACAAAGATGTATATATCGCCACTAATAGTTTACACCCAGTTATTGACTTAATAAGAGAAATTGAGGATGAAAGAGGTAGAATTAGAATTAAACCATCAGATCTTGAAGGGCGAGGTTCAGGGCATCCAATACATCGAATGTTATTTCTTCTAACAAGATATAATATGGCAATAGATTGGGCAAACGGTGGCTCGCTTCAAGATACAATGGGAGATTATTATAGTATTCAAAGTCATCATATTTTCCCACAAGCAGTACTATATAAAAATGGATATGACTCTGAAAATTATTTAGATAGACAAAGAGTCAATGAAATTGCTAATAGGGCATTTATTACTAGAGATACCAATCTTAGTTTTTCAGACAAAAAACCTACTAATTACCTTAAAGACGTGATGTTAAAATATCCAGATGCACTTATGCAACAAATGATACCCACAGAAACATCTCTATGGGAAGTTAGTAAATATGAAGATTTTTTAACTACTAGACGTAAAATGTTAGCAGACGCCCTTAATGGTTTTTTAGATAGTTTTAAAGGGAAAATTCTCGAGGAAGCTATTGACTACGAAGATATTATTAACAATGGAGAAAATGACTATATAGAGTTCAAGTCATCTTTACGTTGGGACTTTGAAAAAAAGAACGTAAACAAATTAATGGAATATGTTATAGCTAAAACCATGGCTGCGTTTATGAATTCTGAAGGTGGCAAACTCTTTATTGGCGTTCAGGACAATGGTAAAATAATTGGTATAAAAAAAGATTGTCAGACTCTTAGAAATAAAAACAAAGATGGTTTTTTACTTCAGGTAACACAAATTGTAAACCAGTATCTTGGCAAAGAGTTTAATCAATATGTAGGTGCTAAAATTATAAATCTAAAAAACGAGGAGGTTTGTGTTGTTACAGTAACAAGTAGCGCAATGCCAGTATATGTTCATAATACAAATAAAGAAGATTTTTACATTAGAGCATCTGCATCGTCTCAACCTATGAGCATTCGCGAAGCGAACGAATACATCAAAACTCATTGGGAAAGTTAATACACAATAACAACTGTTTAAAAGTGGTCTGAAAATGTGGCCGCTGAGGGACTCGAACCCCCGACCTTACGGATGTAAACCGTGCGCTCTAGCCAACTGAGCTAAGCGGCCGTTTTTATTTTCTGTTCACTAACAATTTTATCAATATAGTCCCGTCTTTTTAACCTCTTTAACTTAAGCTCAACTCTCCTAGCTTTTCTTATATCCAAGTATTTCTGCGATAACACACATTTTATTGGTAAATAAGGTCTTGTTGAAATAACCTTACCCGATTTATGTTCCTTCAACCTCCTGCTTAAATCTGATGTACTACCGATATAATAATTATTCCTACTATTTAACAATATATAGACAAATCCTTTCATTTCCGTGCGCTCTATCTCCGACGTCCCGACTAAACGTCGGGAGTACGGAGTCCGATCTTCCGACTTAACGTCGGAAATTCGGACCAACTGTTAATCCCGACAAGCTACTGCTTCGTCGGGAAGCTAAGCGGCCGTTTCTAAACTAAGTTTGCTATCAACTTACCCTTCTCTACCCGACTTATTTTAACATTTCTCAAACCAACTACCAAATTTGGCTTGGGAATAACAACTTCTAGGCCATTATCCAAAAAAGCCAAACTATGCTGAGAATTAGATTTAATAACCAAGGCTCGCAAACTTCGATTGATTAAATTTTGCTGGTAAAGAGCTAGCTTTTTTTGAAAAAGCAAGTGCAGTTTACGAGAACGTTTCTTTTTCACTTCACTATCTACTTCACCGAACTTTTTTGCTAGGTAGTAGGCGCTGGTAAACTGGCGCGGGCTATATTTGAAAATATGAGCTCTAACAAAAGGACTTTTCTCTAAATACTGATAAGTTGCCATAAAATCCTTATCTGTTTCGTTTAAGAAACCAACAATAATGTCTGTTGCCAAAAGAGCGTCCGGAACCGCTTTGGCTAACGCCTGCACTCGTTCATCAAACTCCGCTAAACTATAGCGTCGCCGCATTAACTGCAAAATTTCTCCACTGCCGGACTGTAGCGGAATATGAAGGTAGCGAGTTAGCCTAAGAGATTGTTTGGAACGGTACAGATCAAAGAAGGCTTCGGTTAGGTTTTCCGTGTACAAAGAGCCAAAGCTGATTTTTGGCAAAGCGGTTTGCTTTAAAACTTGAGAGACAAGACTATCAAAAGAATGGTTGTTTTTGGTTTGGTACAAACCCAAATTAATACCGGTTAAGACAACTTCATTAATAGGGGTAACCTTGGCTATTTTTTTAATATAACCCAACACATCGCTAGGTTCCAAACTAACCGAACGGCCTCTTAGATAAGGAACAATACAATAAGAGCAAAAATAATCACAGCCATCCTGAACTTTAACCATTAGCCGGCTGCTACTGAGAAATTTACCCCAAACTGGCTTGTTTTGGGAAAAGTGAGTGGGCTTAACTGATTTGGCAATAAGACGGCTAATAATTGACTTTTGCTCATTACCTACTAGATAATCAACTCCTGCGGGTAACTCACCAGTTTTTTGCCAGAAAGATGCGACGCAACCAGTTAACCAAACTTGCAGTTTAGGATATCTGGTTTTAGCCTTATTTATTAGCTGTCTCACTTCTCGAACTGCTTTTTGAGTAACTGCACAGGAGTTGATAATTAGTATTTTTGCTTGAGGCATTGGCGAATAAATAAAACCAAGCTCCTGAAGTTCCATTGCAATTTTAGCCGACTCAGCCGCATTTACCCGACAGCCAAATGTATAGATATGAAAGCGCATTAAGATATTCTACCGTATTTCTGCTTTAGCCTGGAGTGTTAGCTTGGGTAAGTTCGTTAGACATAGAAAACTTTGTCCCTTTGCGCTTAGCCAACTGCCAAAACTTTTTCTGTTTCTTTTTTTGAAAACTTGCCTGAAGCCACATTCGGCCCTCACTAATTTTGCTTCTCAGTGAACGTAGCAGTTTGATAATAAACTCTAGAAAGCGCAAGTGATAAATTCCGGCATTTTTGGGTAGCTCCATTACCGACAGTTTAGAGACATCTTCAACTAAAGCTTTGTCTTGCAATTTAAGCATCTCAATTTCTTTTTTAACCTCCTTCATAAGGCCACTAATCTCGGAGTTTAATTTCGACTGCTCCTGCTTCTCAAGGTAATTAAAAACAACCTCAGTACGCCTTATTCGTTTTGGCTCCTTTTTATCTTGAGGATCAACCTTAGATTCTATGCCTCCAAAAAGTTGAGAATTGATATCTTTGAGTGATTCACTAAAAGCATCTTGAGTTTGTTTGCTAAAATCCTGACCCAAGTGTTCAAAAGAGTCGGTTAGCTCTTTCTTAAGATTGCTTTTGCCTGTTTTTTGGCTGGTTTTCATGCTTACAGTTTACTATAGGTCGGACAAGAAATCAAGGGTTTTTTGCTTCCTTAGTAAACGGGTGTAGAGATAACTATTTTTTTGATACAAGGCCTTTTCCTTTTCGTCTTTAGCTTGCTGGTAAATAGCTTGCAAATCTTTTTCCTCAACGGTGATCTTCTCTTTATCGGCGATATTATCCAGGACCAATTCCGATTTGTAAAGATCAAGAGTTTCAAGCTTTATCTTTTCTTTTAATGACTGTGAGGTTAGTTTTTTTGACTGCAAATACTGTTCTACCGACAGTCCTAATTGTTTTATCTCTTCGTAAAGAGAGGTAAGGCGCCTGGCAACCTCAGTGTCCAAAACTAGTGGAGAAATTTCGATTTCTGTATCTTTTAGAATCTTATTTAGTATTAACTGTATTTTTTTGTTTTTTATGTCGTTGGCTTGCTGTTCGGGTTTCTTTTGGCCGTCTTTTCCTGGAACCCAGATATCCTCTTTTTTAAGCTCGCCTGCTACATCTTTAGCGATTTTTCGATAGTCAGGAAGTTTACTAACTTTTGGCATTTGTGCAATTT
>CAZEVA010000005.1:0-2984 GCA_964515585.1 uncultured Gammaproteobacteria bacterium
TTCATTTCTTCTTTGTTCAGGCCCATTTTAGCTAAAATTCTGGAACCCAAACCCTCGCCTTCATTATAAAGTCCATAAAGAATATGTTCTGGCGAAATAAACTCAAAGCCAAGTTTTCGGGCTACCAGTAAAGAATCTTCCAGAATTTTTTTCACGCGGGGAGACAACTGCGGCTTTTCCTTACTGTTTGCTGGTTTTAAATTATTGGTCAATTCTCGACTAATCTCCTGAGGAATCATTTTCAAAGACGAAAGCAAATTGTGAACCTCTTGGTCGGTTAAAAGACCATACAGCAAGTGTTCGCTATCTACCAATGGATTTTTAAGCTCTTGCGCCTTTTGGTTAGCCGCTGAGAGTACCTTATTGGAGCGTTGAGTTAATCTGGTCATAATGTCTAAGCCTTCTTTCTTGCTAATACCAGCTTTTGGTGGAGTTGGGGCGGAAGAGGTTGATTCTGACGAAGTTGGTGTTGGTGGGGCTACTGATGGTGAAGTTGGTGAAGTTGGAGTAGTAACAGAAGCCACACTAGCAGGAGGCGTAATCCCGCTGGTAAGGTTTGCTCCTGAGGGCGGCATTATCCCATCGGTCATCTGCATTGGCGGCTTAACCACAGTTGTTTGAGAGCTTTGGCTTACCTGCGTTGGGGGAGAAGCCGAAGAGCCAATTTGACTATCGCCAGTCTGGTTATTATCAGATCCTTTGTTATTAAACATACCCAAAATTCCCATAAAATCATTATGTTAAAAAAATAACAACTTGTCAAACCATTATCTAAACCCGTATAATGAGAGTATGCGTCATATTCTTGCTCAGAGTTTAACTATTGAGGGCCAAACATTCGAAGGGCCTTTGTCAAGCGACAAATTTAATAGTTTGGGAGATATTGTTAACTCAGTTTTACAAATACTTTTTCCTATTGCTCTTTTTTTACTTTTTGTTTATTTAATGTGGTCCGGAATTGATTTAATCAGAAACCTAGGAGACACTAAAATGGTTGAGTCAGCCAAATCTCGGATTACTAACGCAGTTATCGGTATTATTCTCTTAGGCTTATCTTATTGGGTAGCGCAAATTGCCACTAAGGCGATTTTCTAATGGTATAATCCCTCTATGGTTAAACATAAAAAGATTAAATTTCGTTTCTCGGCAGCCAATATTTTTATTATTACTATTATTCTTCTCTTTGTTTTTTCGATGTTTTCTACCGCTCAAGAATATCTGGATAAAGTGGTTCCCGAAAAAGCGATCTCAACCATATTAAAAGAGATAAAAAACAATAAAATTACCGAAATTGAAATTGAGGATAACAAAGTTTTAGTTAAGTACAAAAACGGCAACTACGCGCGAACCAATAAAGAGCCTAATGTCTCTATGTTTGAAGTTTTAAAAGAATCTAAAATTGATCCCTTGTCTGTAAAAATTGTTAACAAAGACAACAATCAAACCGGAGCTATCGCTAACTTTCTGATTAATGTTATCCCAACCGTTCTGATGATTGTTTTTTTTGTTTTTCTCTTTCGCCAAGCAAGAGGAGCACAAGACTCTATCTTTTCTTTTGGCCAGTCCAGAGCCAAAAAATTTCAAAAAAGCAAATCAAAAATTAACTTCAAAAATGTCGCTGGAATTAAGGAAGCCAAAGAGGAGCTTGAAGAAGTGGTTGACTTTTTAAAACATCCGGAAAAATATCAAAAAGTAGGGGCCAGAACTCCCAAAGGAGTACTGCTTGTTGGACCGGCTGGTTGTGGTAAAACATTACTGGCCAAAGCTGTTGCCGGTGAGGCTAATGTCCCTTTTTATTCCATTGCCGGTAGTGAGTTTATGGAAATGCTTGTTGGCATCGGTGCCGCCCGTGTGAGAGATTTGTTCAAAAATGCCAAAACCAGTTCTCCATCTATTATTTTTATCGACGAAGTCGACGCTATCGGCAGAGCTCGTTCATCTGGAATTGTCAGCGGCCATGATGAAAGAGAACAAACTCTAAACCAAATATTAGTTGAAATGGATGGGTTTGAGCCAACTGAAAAAGTCGTGGTTATAGCCGCTACTAATCGCGGAGATTTACTCGACTCAGCGCTACTACGACCCGGCCGCTTCGACAGGCGGATTACTGTTAACTTCCCCGACTTAGAAGAAAGAGAGGCTATTTTAAAATTACATTCCAAAGGTAAGCCTTTTGAAGATAACGTCGACTGGAAACGGTTCGCCAAACGCACAGTTGGCTACTCTGGAGCTGATTTGGAAAATATGCTAAACGAAGCCGCTATTTTAACTGCCAGACAGGGTAAAACAAAAATCGACTCTACCATTCTTGAGGAGGCGGCCACCAAAGTTAAGCTTGGCCCAGAAAAAAAGAAAATGCAAACCCTGGAAGATCGCAAACTCACTGCCTATCACGAGGCCGGCCATGCCGTTGTTGCTTACAAATTGCCCAATATGGATCCGGTTCATCGGATTTCAATTGTGGCTCGCGGTATGAGTCTTGGTCATACTTTGATACCACCCAAAAAAGAGATTGTCCACGAAACCAAAACCAGATTGTTGGAACGCATTACCTCAATGCTTGGTGGGCGCGCAGCCGAAGAGTTAATTTTTAATGAGGTAACAACAGGAGCCGCCAACGACTTTAATCAAGCAACAGCTATTGCCAGAGAAATGGTAACCGAATACGGTATGAGCGAACTCGGACCATTAAACCTAAGCGGAACGGCTGATATTACCAATTGGCAACATTACTACGATCGCGAACAAATTTCTGAGGATACTTTGGGAAAAGTTGACAAGGCTATCAGTAAAATAATTAATGATTGCTATACAGAAGCACAAAAGATTCTAAAAAAACACAAAGCTAAACTTGACAAAATCTCAGAAGTATTAATTGAAAAAGAAAATCTCGATCAAGATGAGTTCGAAGCCATCATGAAAGCCTAACAATCACGCACATCGGCCTGCCTCCCCCCCCCCCTTCGGGGGGGGGGGGGGGAAAA
>CAZEVA010000006.1:0-6505 GCA_964515585.1 uncultured Gammaproteobacteria bacterium
AACTCTTCATAAATGAGGTCGTCCATTCGCGAACCGGTTTCAACAAGCGCCGTGCCGATAATAGTGAGCGAGCCGCCTTCTTCACAGTTTCTGGCCGCGCCCAAAAAGCGTTTGGCTGGGTAAAGAGCCGCAGGATCAAAACCACCCGAAAGCGTTTTTCCGGAGGGGCCCACATTAAGGTTATAAGCCCGTGCTAGGCGAGTGATAGAGTCCAAAATAATAATCACATCCTGTCCCATTTCGGTGAGCCGTTTGGCGCGCTCAAGCCCCATTTCGGCCACTCGGGTTTGGTGTTCCGGCGACTCATCAAAATTAGAGGCCACAACCTCGCCTTTAATTGACCGGCTCATGTCAGTTACTTCTTCCGGCCGCTCGCCAATTAAAAGAGCAACAATATGCGACTTGGGATAGTTTGCCGCTAGGCCATTGGCAATTTCTTTGAGCAAAGTTGTTTTGCCGGCCTTAGGTGGCGACACAATCAGGCCGCGTTGGCCAAAACCAATGGGAGCCATCATATCCAAAATTCGAGTAGACATTACCTGCGGGTCATATTCCATTTTTATCTGTTTATCCGGATAAATAGGGGTAAGTTCGCTATATTTTTTCCGTTCCAGCGGGGCGCCGCTCTTTAACTCAACATCGTTAATTTTGGTAATTTTCAACAAACCATGAAAACGTTCGTTTTGCTTTGGCGGCCTAGCCAAACCAATCACATGGTCGCCTTGGCGCAAGCGAAATTTACGCACTTGGCTCATAGAAACATAAACGTCGTCTTTTGACGAGAAAAAATTGGGTCGCAAAAAACCATAGGAGGTGTTGATAATATCCAAAAATCCGCCCACTTCAAACGCTTGTTTAAGATCATCTTGAATCCGTTTTTCAAAACTACTGCCGCCCTGGCGGCTTTTGATAGGCTGGTCGCTTTTAGGCTGGCTGTTTTTCTCTTCTTCTTTGGGTTCGTTTGCTAGGGGCTGTTCTACAGAGTCCATCTCTTTTTTTATTAACTCCGAAACGTCGAGAGTATCCTCGGATTTGTCGCTTTCAGCAAGCGGTTTGGCTTTTTTGATTGGCATTATCTTTTTTAAAAATATTAATTGGTAATTACAAGTTTTGGAAAAACCGGGCTAAACAAAACTACTATAAAGTGGCTAATGCCTTTTGCTTTCCCTATATAGGAAATGGGTGAGCGTCTCGAAATGCCCACGGGCGCTTCGAAGGGCGCTTTATAGTTCGCTAAATAAGCGAGGTTACCCTTAAAATTTTTTTGTTAGGGAAAAATTTTTTTAAGGCACTGCTCTACTTTATAGTAGCCTAAAGGCAAATATACCAAAACTTTTGCCGAAAAGTCAAGTTTTAATTTAGCTTGACAATTATTTATATTTAATATACCATAGGGGGGTATGGGTATAAGCAAAATAGAATTACGCATTAATCGCATTGTTGGCCAGCTCAGCGGCATTAAAAAAATGTTGCAAAGCCGGCGAGACTGTAGTGCTATCTTATTACAAATTGCCACCATTAAAGCCGCAGTTAATAATCTGGGGTTGGAGATAGCCAAAAGCGCTGTTTGCGAGTTGCCCGAAGAGCAAAAAAAGAAAATAGAGGCGGTGTTAAAAGAAGTCTCCCGCATTTAGTTCCAATTCGGGGATGGAATTTGCATGAAAAAGTTAATTATTATCGGTAGCGGCCCAGCCGGATTATCGGCGGCGATTTACGCCGCCAGATCACAACTTGAGCCCTTATTAATAGAAGGGCAGGTCCGTGGGGGTCAGCCTACCCAAACAACCGAAGTTGAAAATTATCCCGGTTTCAAAAACGGTATTTTGGGTATAGAACTAATGAACCAGTTTCGCGCCCAAGCCGAGCGTTTTGGCACTATTTTTGTGTCTAACACAGTAGCTAATCTAACTTCACAAAGAAATATTATTACAGTTAACACCCAAGAAGGGTCGAGTTATCAGGCAAAATCAGTATTAATTGCTACAGGCGCCAATGCCAAATGGCTTGGGCTTGAGTCGGAAACACGACTGCGAGGCAAGGGGGTTTCGGCCTGTGCTACCTGCGATGGCTTTTTTTTCCGTGATAAGAAGGTAGCTATTGTCGGCGGGGGAGACACAGCGATGGAAGAAGCCGGCTTTTTAACGAAGTTTGCTAGCCAAGTTTATTTAATTCATCGCCGAGAGGCTTTTCGTGCCTCAAAGATAATGCAAGAGCGCGTTTTTGAGAACCCCAAAATAAAAGTTATTTACAACGCCCGGGTAAAAACTGTGCTTGGGCAGGAATCGGTAACTGGTTTGGAGCTGGAGGTTGCCGAAGGCGGGAAAATGAAGACAGAAGAGCTATCAGTTAACGGCTTGTTTGTAGCCATTGGACACGCTCCGGCAACCGAATTTCTCAAAGATTCGGGAGTAGTTCTAGACAAGAAAAAATACATCTACACTAGCCAAAAATTAGCCTTAGCCAAAGCGCGCCAACAGGATTTATCCGGTGTCAACTCTACCAATTTTGATTATAAATATGGATACCAAACTTCCGTTCCCGGCATTTTTGCGGCTGGGGACTGTGTTGACCACGAATATCGCCAAGTTGGAGTGGCGGTGGGGGCGGGAATTGCAGCGGAATTGGAAATTGAAAAATATCTATTAACAGTTTCTTCTTGAAATAGGAGTGAAAATTTCTAAAAAATATGACTAATCAAATGTTGTTATCGGCTCAAAAATTGATAAAAAAGGCTGGACTATTGCTGAAATTGTCGGAATCTGAGATTAAGGAAATTACCCAACCAGATAGAGTTGTCGAAGTTAAACTAACAGTGAAAACGGCAGACGGCCGAACCCAAACATATACCGGTTTTCGTTCTCAGCATAACAACCAACTTGGGCCTTACAAAGGCGGAATCCGCTTTCATCCGCAGGTAAGCCGCGAAGAAGTAATCGCTTTATCGACATTAATGAGCCTAAAATGTGCTGTTGCTGGCCTGCCTTTTGGCGGTGCCAAAGGGGGCGTTATCGTCGACCCCAAAAAAATGTCCAAATCGGGATTGGAACTGCTGGCGCGAAGCTATAGCCGGGCAATAGCTGAGTTTATCGGCCCTCGGGTTGATGTGCCGGCCCCAGATGTTAACACCAATCCTGCAATTATGGCCTGGATGCTATCGGAATACGAACAGCAAGTTAGGCACAAATCACCATCAACTTTCACCGGCAAACCACTTGCTTTGGGTGGCTCGCTAGGCCGAACTGAAGCTACTGGTCGTGGGGGAGTGTTTGTTCTTAATGCGCTTTTAGAAAAAATAGCCAAAAAAATGGCTAAACCAAAAAAAGATATTACTATTGCGGTGCAAGGTTTTGGCAACGTTGGCTATTATTTTGCCAAGCTGGCCAAAGAGCAAGGATACAAGGTAGTGGCCTTGTCCGATTCTCACGGAGCCGTTTATGTTCCCGATGGTTTGAATGTAGAAAAAACACTTGAGTGCAAACAGCAAAAGGGCGCTGTGGCGGGCTGTTATTGCAAAGGCTCGGTCTGCGACCTTAAGTATGGCAAACCTTTAACCAATTCAGAACTATTGTCTTTGCCGGTGGATATTCTAGTACCGGCGGCTTTAGAAAACGTAATCACCGCAGAAAATGCGGGAAATATCAGGGCCAAAGTAATTATCGAGATGGCCAACGGCCCGGTGAGCGAAGACGCTTATCCCGTTTTAGATAAAAAAGGCATAATTAGTGTTCCTGACATTCTAGCCAACTCAGGAGGAGTAATTGTTTCCTACTTCGAATGGGTACAGGGTTTAGCCGGTTACTGGTGGGGTGAGGAGGAAGTAAACCAAAAACTAAAGAAGCAAATTGAACAGGCTTTTACCTATGTTTGGAACACATCTAAAAAATATAAGCTTAATCTCAAACAAGCTTCCTTTGTTGCCGCCCTCTCCCGAATCACTCAGAATTCCAATTCGGGGATGGAATAGCTTGTTACAAGGCTGTTAATTTTTTTATTTCCTCAAGCTGTCTTTGATTTCGAGCTTGATCACAAACAAAATCTCGATATCTTTCTTTACTATTTGCAAAGATTCCCAACAAATAGCTTGTTTCACACAGTTCATCGCCTGAGGTTAGATAATTTGAAAAGGAAGTTAGAGGACAGGTTATCAAATCACGAAGACCATTAACTATTCTCGACGAATAAGGATTTAGATGAATATAGCGCGACACATGTTTAAATTGGTTCTCGTTACTAACCCTAACGGCTTTGAATTGAGGTAAAAATATTGGCCCACATCGATCATTTAACTTATTATATGTTCGTGTAAAAGAAATAAGAACGCGTTGCAGAACGCTACTAAGGCTTATTTCACTTTCTTGGCGTAGTAACAGATGAAAATGGTTAGGCATAAAAGCATAGGCAAAGCAAACAAAAGTTTGCGAACTAGTTAAGTCTTTTTCCGGTTGTTGCAAAATATGTTGTTTTTTCTTCTTTTGAAAAAGTGAGAATTTACATTCGGGCTCTGGATTTTTGTAATAAATAAGAGTTCTTTTAAAAAGAGTAATGGTTGCTTTTGAGGCGAAAATCGCTTTTTTATCAATAGATTTATTAAAAAGATGATAAAACCCCCCTTGATTAAAAAATTCTAAACGTTTTGGCATATTAATATTATTAATTAGAAAATAAAATTAGCAACAGGTTATATCCCGCAATAAATTCCATCCCCGAATTGGAACGTTTTGGACGTGATTTTTGTTACATACTCCCGATGTGCGTTGGACTATTGCAGGTAGGGTTGGGGATCGAGTAGAGCTCCGTTTTGGCGAATCTCAAAGTGCAAATGAATCCCAGTACTCATTCCGGTTGAACCCATTGTTCCAATAGTGCTTCCTTTACCAACTCCTTGCCCAACCGAAACTCCAATACTGGACAAATGCGCATACAAAGTTTGAAAACCGTTATTGTGGTCCACAATAATATGACAGCCATAGCCCCAACCCAAACAGCTAGCGTAGCTAACAGTGCCACTGTCGGCGGCAATTACCGGCGGCGAGCCGGGGTTGGCAATGTCTAGCGCCATATGGTACCAAACCGGATATTGAGAAATGTAGCCGCTGGTTGGCCAAATAAACGAACCTGAGCCAGCTTGCCCGGCCATAAACTGCGGTTTAATCTGTGGCACAGCCGGTTTAGCCGATGGGGGAGTGCCATCCGGCACAAACAGCGTTTGCCCAGGAACAAGTGCAAAGGTATCCAAATCAGCAAACTCGTTAAACGGGAAGTTTACGATGTTCTGTGAAGAAGTGTTGTATTTTTCTGCCACAGAATACACGGTGTCTCCGCTCTCAACTTTGTGCACAATCCCCGAAACCGGAGGAATTTCCAGAATGTCACCGGTAGTAATAGTATCGCTTTTAAGGTCGTTCGCCCATTTTACTGTTTCTACAGAAACATCAAACTTGCCGGCAATCGAAGCCAAAGTGTCGCCGCTAACAACGGTGTATTTAACCAACCCGTCGCGCGGCTTCTGGGAAATTTTGGTATTAAACGAGTTGCCGCTGCCTAGTGAATAAACCGACACAATCATATTGCTTTCCGGCCCGCTGCCGGCTAAATTCTGATTAAGCAGGGGATTGTTTTCGGCAATAATTGGCCCTACCAGATAAATCCCAGCTACCAGCAAAAAAAACGAAGTATTTAAAAAAGAAGACTGATACTTGCCGCGTTTGGCAATAAGAATGGCAACAATCAGCGACTTGTAGTATTCAAACCGAGCCAAAAAAGCAACCAACTTGTTCTTGAGGTAAATGCGGCTAAACTCGACGAACTGCCGCCACTCCTGCCGAAAACTGGTTTGCCGAATAAGCATAGACGCTAATTATACCAATTTATTTTATTGATACCCGGATTACAGCATCTCTGGCCTACGGCATTTTTGGTGCTTCCGGTTCTTTTTTTGGTTCCGCCTCCGGCGCCTCCGGCACCTCTTCCGGAAGGTCACCCACCTCTGGCGGCTCACTGCCTTCGGGCAGATCAATTTCCGGCTTGCCTGTAGGAATCGTTTCCGGCTGGCTGAGCGACTCTGGCTGCAAAACCTCTTCTTCTGCCGCCGCCCCTTCTGCTTCCTCCGCAGGCAAAGCTTTTCTAAACTCGGCCAGCTCTTTCTTTACTTTTTTATAGTCGTCGGTGCCTTTTTCAATGTATTGCAAACTAGCCTCCAAAGCGTTTACTGCTTTTACAATATCCTTTTTTTGGTAGTTGGCATAGGCTAAATTGTAGTAAAAATTACCAACGTCGCCTTTAAGGCCAATAGCCTGCTCAAAAAAGCGTGCCGCTTCTTCATAGTTACCCAAAGCATAGTGAGTGGTTCCAAGGCCAAAATAGTGTTGCGGGTTACGCGGGTCAGCGGCAATGGCTCTCTGGTGGGAAGCAATTGTCCAGGAACTGGCTTCCTCAACCTGCCCCAAAATAAACTGATAAACCGCCGCCAAGTTTGCCCAAGCACTGCCCCGCCGCGGATTCAAGG
>CAZEVA010000007.1:0-3318 GCA_964515585.1 uncultured Gammaproteobacteria bacterium
AGCCGACCGCTATTTGGTGCCGCGCAAGGGTTATCAAAGAGCAAATATCCGTTTTCCTGACCCGCCTTGACAGTTGGGCAGGAAAATTTCAGTGTTGCAACCGATCGATCCTGAAATTGGCCGCCTAAGTTTTTACGATGCCATCAAATTTGTCACCTTAAAACCAATATTAAGTTGTGGATGAAAAAGTTAATAACTGAGCTATTTTTGATCATCTAAGATTTATCCACAAAACCTAGTGCTTTAAACACAGCCCATAATGTTTTTTGAACACAAGCTATCACTCTGATTTTTAGAGATTTTTACGGGATACCAACAAATCAACAGGCATCTACTACTATCTACTGTTTTAAAAGAAAAGACTTAAAACAACAGTAAACTGTTAACAAAAAATTTCCTTTTTACTTTTTTTAAATATTTTTAAGAAAAAACAAAAACCACAATCTAATTTTTACAAAAAACCAAATATTTCCTAATAGTTAATAAAATTAACTATTTACATTAAAATAAACCTGTTTATATTTCCCTATTTTTTAAATTAAAATAAAAACATTTTTTTTAAAGAAAAAAATTGAACTGTCAAAAATACAAGCAAACATCTGAATTAACATCAAAATATAGATAAATTCCTATATTTGATTTTAAAATAAAAAATTAAAAGTTTAATATATTACTATATAACTATTATTTTAAATAGGCCCACCTTTCGGTTATTTTTTATTTTTCTCACTTGACAAAAAAATTCAAGCATGGTTAATAATGCGATTCGTTAAATTTCCTTATATTCGTTTCCTGAGGATAAAAATAAGCTACTGAGGAGCTAAAAAATGTCTAAGAGAACTTATCAACCCAGCAGAATTTGCAGAAAAAGAACTCATGGTTTTCGTGCCCGGATGCAAAGTAAAAATGGACGTTCAGTAATTCGGCGCCGTCGGGCTAGAGGCCGCAATAAACTGGTTGTAACAATTCCGACCAAATAAATTAAACATGAACAGCGGCGCTTATTCTTTTCCTAAAATTCGTCATCTGCGAAAATCAAATGATTTTCAACGGGTTCGTCAAGAAGGACAAAAAAAGCATTCGTCTAATTTTATCATTATTGTTTTACCTCGATCGAACAGCCTCACTCGTCTTGGACTAACTGTTAGTCGCAAGGTTGGTGGGGCTGTTCAGCGCAATCGAATTAAACGTCTAATTAGAGAATTTTTTCGCCGTAATATTAATAAGCTACCTATTGGTGTTGATATATCTGTTATTGCAAAAATAGGTGCATCCAATATTAATTATTCTCAAATTGGTGAAGAATTGAAATTTTTGATAGAAAAATAACCAAGGCGATCCTATTTATGCTGCAAAAAGTGGTACTCGCTATATTAATTTTCTACCAGCGCTTTATTTCACCTCTTAAAGCACCTTCCTGTCGATTTTATCCCACTTGTTCCTGTTATGCCGTTGAGGCGGTAGTTAAATACGGAGTAGCGCGGGGTCTCTTAATGACAATGATCCGTCTCGGACACTGTCATCCCTTTCATCCTGGCGGCTATGATCCTGTTATATAAACCTGCTGCAATCGCCTGCTGACAAACGGAGATTTTTTAAATGGAAAACAAGAATATTTTAATTGCCTTTGTCCTTATGCTGGCAGTTTGGGTTGGAATTAATTTTCTCTTTCCTAAACCAGTTACACCGCCAACACCACAAGGTGTGATTGAATCTGAATCGGCTACATCAAGTCAATTATCACCTGATTCCCCATCCCTTTTGGTTGCACAGACTGTAACTGAGCAAAACATAAAAGTGTCAAAACAGGAACGTCGATTACTGGTTAAAACCGGTCGATATGAAGCTGTTTTTAGCTCTGTTGGCGGTTGTTTAAAATCATTGCTGTTACCCGGTTACGCACAAACTACAGCAGTTGATTCCCTGCCAGTGTATCTGGTTGACGCTGAGAGTTTTCAACAAGCCACTTTACAAACTAAGGGTCTCGGAGAATTTGATATAGCAGCAGAAAGCTTTTACGCCCTTTCTACAGATGAAGAACAAATTGTCCTTACAACTGGCGAGGAACGGGAGATTGTATTCAGCGCCATTTCCCCCCGTGGCCTTAAGGTTGAAAAAATTTATAGATTAAGAGGAGATTCCTTCGACTTTGATTTGCAGGTGCGAGTTACTAATCTCGGAGCCCAATCGCTTCGTGGAGCTACTAACTTAACCCTGATCCAACCATGGGACGAATCAATGCAGGGTAACCGCTACTCTTTTGTCGGTCCTGCCGTTTACGATGGAGAAAAAGTACATACCCATAAGGTAGAGGATCTTGCCGAAGATGCACCTGTGTATGGTAAAGGCTCTATCTGGACCAGTTTTGAACTCAAATATTTCATGTCCGCCGTAGTCCCTTTGGCCGATTCCGGGGAAAAATTTAATATCATAAAAAATGCCGATTTAATTGAAAATAGCGTTGAAACTCCCTATACCATTCTGGCTGCAGGTCAATCGGTCAGTGCTGATTATCTTTGTTTTTTCGGCCCTCGTGATCTGGATATCCTCGAAGCTTCTGGTCATCAACTCGACAAAGCTATAGATTTTGGGTTTTTTGGAATTCTTGCCCGGCCGTTGTTGACGGTTTTGAATTTTTTTCATAGTTATGTAGGTAACTGGGGCGTAGCCATAATTTTATTAACCTGTATTATAAAATTGATTTTCTGGCCTTTAACTCAGAAGAGTTACAAATCCATGAAATCAATGCAAACCTTACAACCGGAAATGCAGCAACTGCGTGAAAAATTCAAAAACAATAAAGAACAGCTCAATAAAGAGATTATGACACTCTACAAAACTAAGCGTGTTAATCCCATGGGCGGTTGCCTGCCTATGTTTGTGCAGATTCCGGTCTTTTTTGCTCTTTATAAGGTATTGCTTGGCACCATCGCCTTACGGCATGCACCTTTTGCTTTCTGGCTTCAGGATCTCTCTGTTAAGGACCCTTATTACATTACCCCGATTATTATGGGGGTAACTATGTTTTTTCAACAAAAGATGAGCCCGAGCACCATGGATCCCGCTCAGGCAAAAATCTTTATGTTTATGCCTATTATTTTTACTTTTATGTTTCTTAATTTTCCTTCAGGGCTGGTCCTTTACTGGATGGTCAATAATCTCTTGACTATTCTTCAACAATGGCATGTTAATCATGAACCCAAAGTAGTGGTTAGTTAATATTGATGGGTTTGCAAAAACCTGCAAACGATGTAACATCTCGAAATAATTGAATATTACCGTATTTTTCGCTTTGCTCCGTGCGTGACTTGTGGCAAG
>CAZEVA010000008.1:0-10049 GCA_964515585.1 uncultured Gammaproteobacteria bacterium
AAAAACCAATAAAGGAAGCTACAGTTTGGGTAGGATCATAATGGCCTGAAACCGCAATTTGAGCCGTTCCGGTTTTGCCGCAAATTTGATATCCGGCTGGCTTATTAGGCCAATTAGCTTCGGAATTATTGATGGCATTTAACAGTAATTCTTTCATTACCGAGGCTGTTTTTTGGGAAAACACTTTCTGCAATGAAGCTGTTTCTGGTTCAATTGTCTCTTTACTACTTTTGTCGTAATATGCCTCAACGATTGTGGGCTTAACTAAAACTCCATTGTTTGCCAAAGTTGAAAAAGCTCTTATTAGTTGAATTGGGGTTATCGCGAAACCTTGTCCAAACGAATAGGTCAAATAGTCAATTGGATACCATTGTTCAATTGGTTTTAACAAACTTAACGCCTCACCCTGAAGCTCTATTCCAGTTAGTTCTCTCAAACCGAGCTTGTTAAAAAAAATATTGGTTTGTTTTTGAGGAATTTTTTTTATTAACTCCACCATCCCTACATTCGACGACTTGGCCAAGGTGTTAGCCACATCTATTTTACCTCGATAACGATTATCCCACGTTGAAATTGAATAATCATCAATCTTGTACGGTCCAGGTTCAGGAACCACTGTTTTCTTGTTAAAGCGTTTGTTCTCCAAGCCAATAGCAACAATTAATGGTTTGAAAGTTGAGCCCGGCTCATATACTTGAGCCACTGCCGGATTGATAAAGTCTTCCTCAGCATAAAGATAGTATTTTCTCGGGTCATATGCCGGCAAGCAACTCAAGGCCATTATTTTCCCATTTGAAGGGTCCATTACAATTCCACAGGCCCTTTTTGCTTGAAATTGCTTAAGTCCTTCCTTTAATTCGTTTTCCACAATTTGCTGTACATTTTTATCAATGGTTAAATAAATATCCAAACCAGATCGGTCCTTGTGATTTGAAATAATTCCTCCAATAAAAGGAATTCCCAAAAGATCTGATTCGTTCTCGTTTACTACCGGCAAACCCTCAAGCTCTTGATTTAAATAACCCTCCACCCCAAGATAACCCTGTGGCTGTCCTACGTCACTTTTACCTAAGAAACCCAGAACATATGCTGAGCTGGAAGCTTCAGGATAGTAGCGAAGCCATTCTGGTTCAAAGTTAAGGTGGTTTGGGTAATATTTAAGCAGTTCTTTGTGTTTATCGCTACTAATATTGTCTTTAATCTTGCGCCATTGCTCCTGACTTAGCACCGCGCTCAGCGAAGCTTGTTTTAAGTTGAGTTTTTCTTTCAGTTCGTTTTTTATTTTTTGATTGCGACTAACAGTTTTAGTGTTAACAAAAACATCATAAGTTTGTCGGTTTAATACCAGCGGCATCCGATTTACATCGTATACTTCTCCTCTGAGGGAAAGCTGTTTGTCAAATTTAATAAAACTGTCTGCTTTGGCAGTTTTAGCCGAATTAAGAATTTGTAGTTGATAAAAACGAACAATTACTACCGTAAACAAACTTATTAACAGCCAGAAAATTACCTTAAACCTAATCATTTTTAGCTAATATCTCGGGCTGTAGCAAATAGACAACCTTTACTGTTTCTACAAAACCATACCGACGCGCCTGTTTAAGCAGATACTGTGTTGAGGCTAGTTTTGCCGCCTTCACTTTGAGAGAGCTGTTTTTTGTTTCAACTACGGAGATTTTTCTACCTAGTTCGCTCAAACGAATATTAACTCCTAGCACTAACTGGGAGATAACTAGATTTGCAACAAACAAAACCAGTAGTAAGCTAATACTATAGAAACGTTTGGGAATTTTAGTTAGTATATTTTTCATAGGCTCTAAGTTTGGCACTTTTGGCAAATTGATAATTCTTATTTGACTTTACTTTCTGGATTGGTTTAATAATATCTCGATATTCAAGCGCCAAGCGTTTCACTATCCTGTCTTCCAAGGAGTGATAGGTTAAAACGAATAAGAGGCCGCCGGATTGAAGAGCTAAAATCGCCGCTTTTAAACCTTGTTCTAAATTATTAAACTCGTCATTAACTTCAATTCGTAAAGCTTGCAGTAACTGTCGCAGTAATTTTGCCCCATCTTTTTCTGTTGGAACAACTTTACTTATAATTTCCTTCAAGTCTCTGACTGTTTTAATTGACCGTTTTTGCCGATAGGCTAATATTTTTTGAGCAACCGGCAAAGCATATCGACTTTCAACTAAGCGCGTTACTATTTCTTTAAGCTCATCTGGACTTTTTTTATTTAATAGCCAAGCTGCAGTTTGACCGGACTTAGGATTAAGACGTAAATCTAAACTGTCTTTGGAGTTAATGCTAAAACCCTGTTTACTGTGCCTTAACTGATACATCGACAAACCTAAATCAAAAATTGCCGCCCCTATCGATTTAGTGCCGGCTTGCTTGAACACTTTGGCTAAATCCTTGAAATTAGCCTGATACAAAGAAATGTTTTTTTGGGCAGTTTCTTTTATTTTTCCTTGGCCAAGCTGATACATTTGTGGGTCAAGTTCTGTTCCTATAACTGATATCCCCAATTTACTGATATTTAGGCCGTGGCCGCCCTCACCAAAAGTAGCGTCAACTACCATATTTATCTGCCTTTCTTTTAAAAGAGAGACAATTTCTTCAAGAAAAAGAGGTGTATGTTCGTTATTGTTCATTTTTGTCTAATAAATTAGTTTTTTTGGCCGCGGCCAGGAGATACTGCCGCCACATTTTTTGATCCCAAATCTCAAAATGGTCACCTACCCCGGTAAAAACAGCTTTCTCTTTAACTCCAATGTAGTCCATTAGTATTTTGGGGAGTACAAATCGGCCCTGTTCATCCAAGTCAACATAAACGGCTCCTGAGAATACTATTCTTCGCAGTTCCAGGGCTGAGGTAGAAAGCAGTGAAGTTGAAAGAAATTCACCTGACCGCTTTTCCCAATCTGTGCCATCGTAACCAGCTAAACATTGGTCAAAACCCTTGGTAATCACAAACTGAGAGCCCTTAACCAAAGAACGAATTTTTTTTGGCAAAACCAAGCGCCCACCGGCAGTAAAAGAGACGACGTATTCACCATAAAACACCATTAACTACCATTATTCACCAGTTTGCTTAAGTTGTCAATAGTAGATACAATCTTTATATGAGTATAAATATTGTTTGGTTGTACTATGACTTAATGAATACTTACGGAGACTCCGGAAATTTACTTACTCTGCTTTACCGCTGTCGAGCCAGAAAAATTAAGGTTAATCTCATTCGCTACACTCTTAATTCTAGCCTTGAGTTGTTAAAAAAGGCCGATTTATTCTTGATGGGTGGTGCAGAAGACAGGCAACAGAAGATTATTACCAAGGATTTTGATAAGCAAAAAAAAAGCGTTATCGAAGCTAAAATGAAGTTAGGGGTGCCGGGTTTGTTTATCTGTGGCGCTTATCAATTCTTAGGTTTAGAGTATCTGTCTGCCAGGCAAGAAAAAATACCAGGCTTGGGATTAATAGATATTATTACTCAGCCAGGAAACAAGCCTCCTAATAGACTAATCGGAGACGTGGTTGTAAAAATAACTCATCCTCAGCTTACAGAACATCGTCTTTTTCAAACAAAAAATAGCCAATATTTAGTTGGTTTTGAAAATCATGGCGGCCGAACCTATTTAAAAGATAAAAAACAAGCCCTGGGAGAAGTTATTGTTGGACACGGAAATAACCAAACAGATAAGTCCGAGGGATTAGTTAGTCATAATTTTATTGGCACTTATTTACACGGGCCGGTTTTGCCCCGCAACATTGCTCTTTGTGATTTTTTAATTGAAAAGGCGCTAGAAATCAAATATAATCAGACTCTGAAGCTCTCCTCATTGGAAGATAAACAAGAACAAGAAAACAGGCTGTTTTTATTAAATAAACTAAATGTCAAAACCTAACTTTACCGAAAAAGACGTTGCCAGGCTGGCAGAGTTAATGAAACTTCGTCTTAAAACCGAAGAGATTAAACGATTTGCCAAAGAGATACCCGAAACCTTGTCGATAATTGACAATTTAAACGAAATTCAAACTGATAAGGTAGCCCCAACTTATCAGACAACCGGAGCTGTTAATCGGTTTCAAAGTGAAGGTTTAGATGAAAGAAGACTAAGCTCGAAGGAAGTTTTCCAGAACACAAAAAATGTTAAAAATAACCTCTTTCAAATTAAAGGGATAACCTCTGTTCATGATCACCATTAGCGGCTTAATAAAGGCTTACCGAACTAAGAAGAAGAGTCCAAAAGAAGTCGTTAACAGACTGTTTCTCGAAATTAAAAAACAAAATCCGCGCTTAAATATTTATCTTACTTTAGCTGAAACAGAAGCAAAAAATCAGGCCGCAAAAATAAAAGATTTTGATAAACCGCTTTCGGGAGTGCCCATTGCTGTAAAAGATAATTTCTGTACCAAAGGTTTACGAACAACGGCTTCGGCTAAACTCCTGGACAATTTCTATCCTCCCTATAGCGCCACTGTAGTTAATAAATTAAAAGAGAGCGGAGCCATTATTATTGGCAAAACCAACATGGATGCTTGGGCGCATGGTTCAAGCACTGAAACCTCCGACTATGGTGTTACTCATAACCCCTACGACCTAAAAAGAGTTCCGGGAGGCTCAAGCGGCGGCTCAGCGGCGGCAGTGGCTATAGGGCTACCGGCTTTTGCTATCGGTTCTGAAACTGCCGGTTCAATTCGTCAACCAGCCGCCTGGTGCGGCGTTTGTGGCCTAAAACCAACTTATGGCCGAGTAAGTCGTTATGGCTTAATTGCTATGGGGAGTTCTCTGGACTCACCCGGCCCAATTACGCGAACAGTTGAAGACGCAGCCACACTCCTAAAAACAATTGCGGGCTTAGATCCATACGACAGCACTACCGCAGATATTCCTACTGAGGATTATCTCAGCAAACTTAGCAAACCAAAGAAAATCACTATTGGCATTAGTGAAGACTATCTTGAAGGGGTTAGTAGCGACATTATTAAACAGTTTGATCAGGCGTGTCAAATTTTTAAAAAAATGGGTCATCGGTTTAGAAAAATTAAATTAATTAAACCAAAGTACTCAATTTCGCTCTATACTATTCTCCAGAGAGCTGAGGTGTCCTCTAATCTTTGCCGCTACGACGGAGTGAGATTCGCAAAGTCAAGAAGCGCTTTTTCTAAACAAGCCAAGCGAAGAATGATGCTGGGAGCATATGCCCTATCGGTTGGTTATTACGATCAATACTACCTAAAGGCCCAAAAGGTTCGCAGTTTAATATTAGAAAACTTTGCTAAAGTTTTTAAAGAAGTGGACTTAATTCTTGCCCCCACTACTCCGGTTACCGCTCAGAAAATTGGTGAGGGAGAAAAAAACCCTATGTTCGGCGAAATTATGGACCAGCTAGTAGAGGCTAGCTCAATCGCCGGACTACCCGGAATTAATCTTCCCGCTGGTTTAAGCAGTGGCTTGCCAGTTGGGATTCAGATTTTTGGCCCACCTTTTAGCGAAAGCCAGATCCTGAATCTAGCAAAGCAGTATCAAGATGAAACACAGTTTTACCAACTTAAACCGTCAAACTACTATGAAATATAAAACGATTATTGGCCTGGAAACTCACATTGAACTTTCCACCGAAAGAAAAATGTTTTGCGGCTGTTCGGCAAATTATTTCGGCCAAAAGGCTAATAAAAATGTTTGTCCTGTTTGCCTAGGCTTGCCTGGAGCCTTGCCGGTTGTAAACAAAGAGGCTGTTGATTGGACAATTCTTATCGGACTGGCTCTAAACTGCAAAATTAACCTTAACACCTATTTTGAACGTAAACACTATTTTTATCCTGATTTGCCAAAGGGCTACCAGATAAGCCAGTACGCCAAACCACTATGTTATGATGGCTATCTTGAAGTTAACGGTACAAAAATTCGTATCAATCGAGTACATCTAGAAGAAGATACCGGTAAACTAATTCACCAAAATCACTCAAACGACACTAGCACCTATATCGATTTTAACCGCAGTGGCGTACCCCTGGTAGAAATTGTTACCGAAGCTAATATTACTTCTCCTGCTCAAGCCGCCAGCTACCTCAGGAAACTGCAATTAGTTGTTCAGTATCTTAAAGCTTCAAAATGTAATATGGAAAAAGGAAGTATGCGTTTAGAACCAAATATCTCTTTGGCCAAACCACTAAAGAACGGCTCTTTTAGTACTTCTTTGCCAAACTATAAGGTTGAAATCAAAAATATTAACTCTTTTCGTTACGTTGAAAAAGCGATTAAGTACGAACAAAAAAGGCAAAGCCAGCTGTTAGACGAAAGACAAACCCCAAAACAAGAAACCCGCCGCTATGTAGAAGGATCTGGCCAAACTCAAAGTATGCGTTCAAAAGAATATGCCGAAGACTATCGCTACTTTCCTGAACCGGATATTCCACCGCTTTGTTTTAGCAAAGCAGAAATTAACAGCTTCAAAAAGCGTTTAGCTAAAGTTGAACTTCCGCAACAAAGAGAGGATTATTTTGTTAAACACTGTCTTCTCAACAAGCAAATTGCTAAACAGCTAACCGAAAACAAACCTTTGGGTGATAAATTTCTACACTTGCTTAAGCAGACCAGCTCACTTAATAAGAATAAGCTGGCTAACCTCCTGATTAATAAGAAAGTATCCTTATCTCTAAACGATAAACAGCTTTTATTAGAAATAAAATCGCTTCTTAATAAAAAAGAAGTTAGTGAAAACACTTTAAGAGAAACGGTGAGAGAGGTTATTAAAAAGAATCCTCAGGCCACCGGCGATTATCAAAAAGGGAAACAAACTGCAGTCCAATTTCTCCTTGGACAATGTTTGGCTATCTTGGGCCGGCAAATTGAAGTTGGGGCACTGCAAAAAATATTAACCGAAGAGCTGAGCCTTAAACAATAGTCCTTTCTGTGCATTAACTTTGCTAATAACCGAGGAAGAGTTTCTGGCGCCACAGCGCAAGCTATCCTTAAGAGAAAAACCACTCAACACAGCGCTAATAAAACCACTGGTAAAGGCATCGCCAGCACCGGTAGCATCGATGACTTTGGGAACTTTATAGGCCAGCTGATGAATAATGGTGTCTTTAGTTTGGCCATAACTGCCAAACTCACCATCGGTAATCACCAAAACAGTCTCTGAGTTCGGAAACAAACGTTTTTGGTAATTAACTCTTGAGGGCATAAGCTCGTTTGGCATCATTGTTAACAAATCTGCCAGCTCATAGCGATTGATAATAAAATAGTCAACCACCTCAAGTAGCGGCCGATTTCTTCTCAAATGACGCCGACAGTCTTTCACTCCTAAATTAAGAAAAGTTGTTTTCTTATTCTGTTTTGCCCGGGACAGTATCTCTACTCTTAACTCCAAAGGGACTTCCGGCAGGTTGCCGAGATAAACCGCCTTTACCTGTTCTAATAACTGGCGATGTTTTGGCAATAAAATCAGTTTATTTTCGCCACTGCGATGATTAATAATGGTTCTCTCTCCCCCTGTTGATAACAGAATTGCCGAAACGTTGGCAAACTCCTCCTCAATAGCTAAATAGTCGGTTACTACCCCCTCTTCTTTAAGCTGGTGAGTGATCAGCATCGAAACCCCTCCCTGACCAATTTGAGCCCATAGAGCGGCTTTTAGCCCAGCTCGGCTTAAGCCAACGGCAACATTACCGCCACCGCCGCCAATGCCTTGATTAAAACCACCAACCACATATTTACCGCCTAAGGCCAGATTAAAACGATTTTTCTTTAGAGTTAGAGAACTGTCTTGAAAAAATAGATCAAGAGTTAAACTACCGATGGACAAAACTTCAATCATTGTTTTTTCATTAATTCATTTTCGATATAAAGCAAACGGTTATGTTTAGCAACTCTTTCACCGCGAATTGGAGGGCCAAATTTGACAAAATCTGTTTGGACAGCTACTGCCAGATCGCTAATAAAATCATCGTTAGTTTCAATTGCTGACTGCGACAGAATAACTTTGAACGATTGTTTTCTGGCAAGAGCAATAAAATCCATCAGCTTCCATATGGTAGGTTGCAAAGTAATTTTGCAGTTGACCGTAGAACACAAGCTATCTTTAACGGCCTTTTTAAGTTTATCGCTGTTAGTTGAAATAAGATCATCACCAACAATATAAGCTTTACTGCCAAACTTCTCCATAGCTTGAGTCCAGCCGGAATTATCGGTTTCCATAAAAGGATCCTCAAGTATTAAAAAACGATAGTCTTTAAAAATTTTTTCGTAAAGTTCCACCAAGTGCTTAGTGTCGGCATTGCCAACCTCCTCAGAAATATAATAACGCCCAGCCTTATAAAAATAGCGAGCGGCAATGTCCAGAGCAAAAAAAATGTCCAAACCAATTTTGTAGCCATTCTTTAAAACCGCCTCCTTAATAATTTCCAAAGCATCGAAGTTTGATGACAAATTGGGAACATAAGCACCATCCAGACCAACTCCGCTAAAAATATTGCGATAGTGAAACACCTTATCTAAATCTCGATGCAAAGCGGCTCCTCTGTCTAGAGCTTCACGATAAGATAAATTTGATGAGAAAACGATAGCAAACTCCTGAAAATTTAAGCTTAAACTACCATGAGAAGCTCCGCTAATTAGGGTAAAAACCGGAATGGGAATTTTTTTTAACTCAGTGGCCTGCCAATTTTGACTATAAATATCATTTAGGTAATGGTAAAGTGATTTGCCGGAAAGAAGAGCTCCGGCTTTATAGATAAGTTTTGAAACCAGTAAAGTAGTATTTATTCCAATAATCTGCTTGTTTGGGCTAGTGTCAATTTTATCCAGCCAAATTTCAATCTTCTTATAATCCAGACAATTAACTCCCTTTAATTTAGGGGAGAGGAGTTCGTTAACATACTTGATAGCTTTCTCGGTACTTAAAAAAGTAACTTCGGGCTTATCTGAGAGGTGGTTGGCAATCGATGAGGTTACTCTTAAGCCATTGTCCAACAGCAAGCTTCCGGCCAAAGTAGTGCTACCATTACTGTCAAATTCGGTGTAAGCCTCAAGTGATTTAATTACTGCTGTCATTGCCGCTGTTCCAAATGGTAAACCGCCTCATTAATCCGATAAACCGCATCATGATTAACTGATACGCTGGTAATACCATTTTTAACCACTGTTTCTAAAATTTCCGGATAATCAGAAATCGACTGACCGCAAATTGATGAAGTGATACCAAGGTTGTTACAAACAGAAATTGTACGCTTAAGAGCCCAATAAATTGCTTTGTTGCGCTCATCGAACAAGGAAGCTACTGTTTCGTTATCTCTGTCGACACCAAGGGTAAGCATGGTTAAGTCGTTACTACCAATTGAGACGCCGTGAACACCAATTTTGAGAAACTCTTCAAGCATAATAACGTTAACCGGGAGTTCCACCATCATCCAAACCCGAAAATTACGCCCAAACCTAAGCCCGCTTTGCTGAACCAATTCCTTGGCTTTCTTGAGGTGCTCAGGGACAACAACATAAGGAAACATAATATGCAGGTTGTCAAGCCCCTGCTGACGCACTTTTTGAATGGCTTTAACCTCCAAGGCAAAAACTTCGGGCTCGCTGATATAGCGAAATGTTCCCCTGTAACCTAGCATTGGATTACTCTCAACTGGCTCAAAGCTCTTGCCGCCTTTTAAAAAACGATACTCATTGGTTTTAAAATCAGTAGCTCGATATACCACCGGACGCGGATAAAAAGCCTGACAAACCTTGGCTAAATCATGTTTAAGGCGATTAACAAAAACATGGGCTTTGTTTTTCTTTAACAAACTCTTGGGATGTTCGCCGATGTTAGCAATCATAAACTCTGCCCGCAGTAAGCCAATTCCGTCGACGGGAAGTTTGGCAAGCTCCTCAGCCCTATCAGGCTCAGCCAGATTAAGATAAATTTTTGTTTTGGTTTTGTAGTGTTTATGGCTAACTTCTTTTTGTTTAATCTCAACAGTACCTTTGTAGATTTTGCCATTGGCACCGTTAACCGTTAACACTTCGCCCTCTTTTATCTTTGCTAAAGCATCT
>CAZEVA010000009.1:0-3251 GCA_964515585.1 uncultured Gammaproteobacteria bacterium
TGATGCGGAAACAAAAACCTCTATTATCAGGAGTTTGGGGTTGAACTTTTTAATACACAACGGAAATGTCTTTATAGAATTATCCAAACCTTTCTTATCAATCCAAAAAAATCAGGAAAAGCTTTATCAGGAAGTTAAAGGTATTGAACTAAGCGAAAAGTGCGATACAACAATCTCAAGTACTGAATTCCAGCAAAGATTTCCGACTTGGTGGAGATGCTCGGAGTTGAACCGAGGTGCAGAAAAAACCGATGATTAAAGATTTTGTAGCAATTTTATCCTTCGACAAGCTCAGGACAAGTCCCTTGCCTGTGTCGGGAGGTTTTGAGATCTTTTTTTGTCTCGATATTCTTTGGTTGATCTCTTCCCGAAGAAACCAAAGCCGAAGATTAACACCAAGCCTAATCTATCGGCGTCTGATTAGGTTGATGCCCCGACGCAAGGTCGGGGAAGCCTTACTTAGCAGGCGTATGCATATGCGCGAGGCATAGCGGCATAAGCTTGTGCTAATTCAGCTTCTTGTGATTGTTCATCACTTATTTTTTCTATTTAACGCATAGATGCGAGTTGCAATCTTTAAAGCAGTTTTTCTGTCGATGCCCGTCATCCCCAATTAATGTTTAAGAAACTCTTTAGTCATTTCGCGATCGCGTTTTTTAAGCTCGCGTTGTTTATCGACATTCTTAAGTTCGTGCTTTTTTCTCCCCTTTGAAAGAGCAATTTTCAGTTTTAGAAAACCTTTGATATTATAACATTTTAAAGGGATAATTGTTAGGCCCGGCCGTTGTTTTAAGGTGCTTTGTAGTTTAGTGATTTCGGCCCGATGAAGTAAAAGTTTGCGAGATCGAGAAGGGTCGTAATCATTTTGGCGGCTGAATTTATATAGGGGAATATCAGCATTAACTAAAAACAGCTCGTTGCCAATGAGTTTAACATAGCTGCCCTCAAAGTTAAGGCGGCCGTTTTTCACAGACTTTACCTCCGGTCCTGTTAACCTTATGCCGGCCTCGTATTTATGGAGTATTTCGTACTCCCGGTAAGCTTTTTTGTTTACAATTGGTTGCATAAAGCTATTTTAACATTCTGTTACTTGAAGTATAATGAAGAGATGCTAAATGCATTAATATTAGGCATAGTTGAAGGGTTAACCGAGTTTTTACCAGTGTCTTCAACTGCTCATCTAATAATCACCTCCAAATTTTTAAATTTGTCAAACATGCAGTATTGGAATTTTTTTGAGGTTTTTATCCAAGCTGGAGCTATTTTGGCAGTAGCTACAATATATTTTCAACAGGCTTTTAATTTAAAATTAATTAAGAATATAATTTTTAGTTTTGTACCTACAGCTTTAGTTGGTTTTTTTTTGTATTCAATAATCAAAACTGTTTTTTTTAATAGTGATTTATTAATTGCTGTTAGTTTAATTTTGTTTGGCATTATTTTTTTAATTTTAGAAAAAGCAATTGCCAAAGGGAAAATTATTATTAATAAAGAGTTGATAAAACTAGATTTTTGGCAAGCTGTTATTATTGGCTTGGCTCAGTCTTTGGCAGTTGTTCCGGGAGTGTCGCGCGCTGGAGCTGTTTTGGTGGCGGGGTTACTACTTGGCTATAAAAGAGAGCAAGTGGCTCTTTATTCTTTTTTGTTGGCCGTGCCCACTATTTTGGCCGCCGCCATTTTTGATTTGTTAAAAACCGATTGGTCGGTAGTAAGTAGTAATATTGTTTTAACTTTAGTGGGATTTGTGAGTGCTTATTTAAGTGCTCTGGTGGTAATAAAGTGGTTTATAGGTTTTTTGCAAAAAAATAATCTGCGGATCTTTGGCTATTATCGGATTGTGGTTGGCTTGTTGATTTTAGCCAGTTTGCTTGTATAAAATGCCAGAGCTCCCCGAGGTTGAAACAATTAGAAAGCAACTAACTACGTATTTACCCGGATTAGCATTGACGAAATTAGAATTTTTAGATGCTAAAACCGGGCGGTTTGTTAATCAAAAAAAAGTACAGCAGGTTATTGGAAAAAAAATCAAAGCCATAAAACGGCGGGCCAAAATTTTGCTTTTTGAGTTTGAAAACGATTACTATTTGGCTTTTCACTTAAAAATGACTGGCCAAGTAATTCTTAAGGGAAAGCTAACCTCACATTTACCAAACAAACATACTCGAGCCATTTTGTATTTTTCTCAAGATAAAACAGTTTTTTTTCAGGATATGCGCCGTTTTGGCTGGCTGAAAATTTTCAGAACAGCTCGCTTAGACACTAATTTACTGCAAACAAAACTTGGGCCAGAGCCATTTGGAAAAGAGTTTAGTTTTGCTTATTTTTTTTCTTCTTTAAAGAAAAGTTCCCGGCCAATAAAGGTTTTTTTGCTTGATCAGAGTAAAATTGCTGGCGTGGGTAATATCTATGCTAACGAAGCCTTATTTTTAGCAAAAGTTAACCCGCAATTATTAGCAAAAAATTTAAACAAAAATCAAGCCCGAAAACTTTACCAAAACTTGCTAGAAGTTCTGCAAAAGGGGATTGTCCTGGGCGGGGCGTCGGACAATTCTTACTTAAATGCTTACGGCGCAGAGGGGAAATACCAAAAGCATTTTCTGGTTTATCGGCGCCATGGCCAAGCTTGTCAAAATTGTCAAACAACGATAAAAAGAATTAGTCTTGCAGGTCGGGGCACTTTTTATTGTCCGGTGTGCCAATCACTTTAAAAAAAATTATTAACTTGCTGTATAATACAAAACATTGGTTTGGTAATGCCAGGGTAGCCAAGTCGGTCACGGCGCGGGTCTGAAAAACCTGAGATCTCAGTTCGATTCTGAGCCCTGGCACAAGCAAACTGCGGTGGTAGTTCAGCGGTAGAATGTCTCCTTGCCAAGGAGAAGGTCGCGGGTTCAAATCCCGTCCACCGCTCAAACAAAATGGGTTGGTTTAAATGTGACAGTAGGCTATTATGGGGCTTTATAATATACGCAATGCGGGCTATATACTCTGGCAATATTTATCATCAGTTTACTAACATATTTCTATGTCAAAAAGGAGTATATACAAGGTAGTTGGTTATAAAATTCAGATGTTGAGGCAGCAGGCAAACATTACTCAATGTGATTTGGCAAATAGAGTGAATATGGATAGAAGTCATTTAGGCAAAATTGAAAATGGCCAAACTAATCCCTCTATTAGGACTTTGTATTATATTGCTAAAGCTCTTGGGGTACCGCTCTTTTTCTTGTTTCGCAGTAATTAGAGTTGTT
>CAZEVA010000010.1:0-10942 GCA_964515585.1 uncultured Gammaproteobacteria bacterium
TCATAAACTCCCAAAAAAAATGTTGAACATGGTCAACCGCCATAAAATTAATAACAAAAAGGTCCCAGTTATCCTTAGCAAAAAGCCACTTTGCCACTCTAACCGATTCCTCAGCATCGGCAATATTTTCCTTAAGTCTTAAGCAATAACTCTCTGGATCTTGGCGGCTCACTTTTATACTTGGGGCAAAATGGAAACGCGGAAATTTTTTCAAGAATGTCGACTTCAGATTTTTAGGCACGATAAAATCGGCTTTGGTTCCCGGAGTCATCAAGCCAGAAATAAAAATGCCGTTAACAGGTCGGAAAGGGTAGGTAATCGGAATGTTGAAAACCGCAGTTTTGCAACCTTTATCGCTCAGCCGCTCCCAAAAAAAAGGTTGGGGGAGTTCTGAGGCTAGGTTAATGGTAATTTGGCGGCTCTGGTCCAGGCGATAGAAATCATAAAAACCGTGCTCTGCCGGATTTAAGCCAGTCATCGCCGTTGGCCAAGCTACCGGAGTTAGTGGGGGAATGGTTGAAGCCAGCTTACTGGTTTGCCCTTCCTCAAGCAGTTTGGCAAACCCCGGCAGTTTACCCTCCTTGGCCCAAGGAATAATTAGGTCCCAAGTGGCGCTGTCTATCCCAAAAAAGAAGAACTTCTTTTTCATTATGCCACTATTTTAGCAACTAATGCCGCCCAACTTAAGCGCGGTTTGACTTTACTAATTCCTAATTGATATTTCCCAGGGTTAGAAAGCACCTTGTTGATGGCCACCCCAAGCTGTTGGCTGTTACCGGGCTCAACCATCTCTCCAACCTTTGCCAGAGCAAACAAATCCGGATTGTCAGCCACATTAGTAGCTACAATTGGTTTGTTAAAAGCTAATGCAATCTTAGCCGGGCCACTGCCGGAGCCCTGAAGATAGGGAATAGCCACCGCGTCGCAAGCACTAAAATAGAGAGCAACTTCGCTGTCTGGCACGTAACTATCAACCACTTTCACCAGCTTCTGATATTTGGGTTTGATTAATTTCAAATATTTGTCCTTATCCTCCCAAAATTCGCCCACAATCATTAAATTAATTTTATGCCCGCTTTCCCACAAATTGTTTAGTGCTTTCAGTAAAACCGCCAAGCCCTTGTATTTTCTGATATGGCCAAAAAAGAGGAGTAGGGGAGAGCTAGTTTTTAGTTTTTGCTGGGCTCTTTTTTTTGAAAGTTCTTTTCTCTTAAAAAAACTATAAAGCGGATGAAATGCCTGAACAACCTCCTTTTTCGCAAAAAGTTGAACTAAGTTTTTTTTCAAAGTAAAACTCGGAACCATAATTTTGTCGGCAAAGCTAAGCACCAAGTGTGAACTCCAGCGCTTATACAAAGCTTGCTCGTGATCAAAAGGGTTATGGGCAATAACTACCAGTTTGCATTTGGTAAAAATTTTTAGGTAGGCAATAACTACCAAAAATGGCAGAGTCCAAAACCAAGTCCACCACTGAAAAATCACAATTTTCGGTTTTTGTTTTTTAATTTGAAAAGCCGTATTCCACCAACTCAACGGATTTAGCCAGTCTAAAAGCTCTAACGCACTCCCGATGTGCGTGCGAGGAGATGGCTGGTTGCTGGCGCCGGGAAAAAAGGCTTTAGGATAGCCGCGGCTAAAACTAACTAACTTTACGGGGTAACCCAAACGCCCAAACTCAGCGTATAAGTTGGCAGTGTAATGGACAATGCCCCCTTTAAAATGAGAGGCGGTTGGGCCAAGCAAAACCACCCCTGGTTTCAGCGTTTCCATCCCTGAGGCCGACTGCTATACCACTTAATTAACGACTCAACCGAATCTTTAAGAGTTCGTTTTGGCCTCCAGCCAAGAACAGTTTTTGCTCGGCTGGTATCGGCAATCATTTTAGCGTATTCGCCTTGGCGCGGTTTAGCCGCTAACTGTTTATTAATAGTTTTACCGGTTTCTTTTTCTACCTGGTTAACAATTTCTAAAACCGAGTCCCCCGAACCGGTTCCCAAATTAATAACTGTGCTTTTCTTGCCATTTAACAAATGCGTTAGCGCCAAAATATGGGCTTCGTTTAGGTCCACCACATTCACATAGTCGCGAATTGGGGTTTGGTCGGGGGTGTCCACTTTGGCACAGGTTAAATAAAACGGTTCCAAGCCGAGAGCGCCGCGAACCGCGTTCTGCACCACTAAAACCGATGGCCGCTTAGAGTCGCCAATTAAGCCGTCGTCAGACGCGCCGCAAACATTAAAATATCGCAGTATTAAATAATTTAGTTTTTCCAGTTTGCCATACCACTCGAGCATTTTCTCCACCATTCGCTTGCTCTCACCGTAAGGGTTGCTGGGCAAGGTCGGGTGCTTCTCATCAACCGGCACATACTCAGCTTCACCATAAACCGCACAGGTTGAGGAAAATACGATATTTTTTATATCCCACTTGATAAGGGCTTGCAACAAATTATTGGTGCCACAAACATTGTTATTAAAGTATTTGGCCGGGTTACTCATTGATTCGTCAACCATGCAGTGAGCCGCATAGTGAAGCACCGCCTCAATATTCTTCTCTTTTTTAAAAAAACTATCAAGGTCTTTTTTTAGGTCTTGCCTGTAAAATCGTAGTTTGTTTTTCCCAAACTTTTTTTGCAGAAGCTCCAAAGGTTGCATATAACCAGTAATATAATTGTCTAGAGCCACCACCTCAAAACCCTTTTGCAGTAATAAATAAGTAGCCACAGAACCAATATAACCTCCGGCACCGGTTACCAAAATTTTACTCATCTGTCTTTTGTATAACTAGTAACTAACTTCTGATATTTGCCCCTCACAGCTCGTTCGATATCCACTCCTACAGCGTTAGCCAACATTATCACCGACAAAACTACATCGGCAAACTCTTCGTACATATTGCTTTTCTCAAACTCGGCCAGTTTGCTTTTTCTCTGTAGCGACAAAATCGACAAAACATCATTAGAAAGCTCACCAACTTCTTCCTGAAGCTTAACCATGCGGGCTAGAATATCCTTTTCTTTTTTGGTTAAAGAATGAAACTTAATTCTCAAGGTAAGTTCACGAGACTTTAGGGCTTTTTGTAGATCCCTAAGAGAGAAATCGTTTTGCATAAGTATATTTTACCCTAAACTTAGCAAACTTGCTAAATCAGTTGCTAAAATATACATATTATGAAAAAGTATTGGCTCTTAATAATTATTTGCTACGCGCTCTTTTTTGTTCTCAATCCGCCACTTCAAACGCCCGACGAAAACGACCACTACGAAACCGTCTATTGGCTTAGCCGTGGCATTTATCCAAGCCAACCAACAAATAGCAAGCCAGTAAAACCGCGCTTTACCGATGAACTATATTATTTGGTTGATCTAAAAATGAAAAGCCCCAAGCGAAATCTTAATCTCCCTAATTTCCAAAAAATTGGCAAAAGCGAACTAAAAACAAAAACTGGCTACAGCCAAGCCAAAAGCAACTCCTTCAAACCCATAACTTTACAGTCATATCAAACGCCGCTATATCATCTATCAGCGGCGGCTATATTCAAGCTGGGGCAAGCATTAAATCTAAGTCTTTGGCATCAGTCTTACTTTACCAGGCTAACTTCAACAATATATTACTTCGCTCTAGTTTGGCTGGCGCTTTTAATTTTAAGGCAGTTTTATAAATCAAAAAATGATGCCGCTATGATTTGGTTATTATTTAGCCTAAACCCACAGCTTATCCGCTCCGGGTTATCAATTAATCCTGACATTGCTATGGCTTTTTTTGCCGCTCTTTTTTTATTCTTACTGCTCAAGGCTTCAAAGCAAGCGGCACTTTTGGGCCTAACTAGTGCCGCCGCCAGTTTGAGCAAATTTTCCGGAGTCTTCACTATCCCTGTCGGGTTAATAATTCTCTGGCAAAGGCGAGCCAAGTTCAGGCAATTTTGGCTGTTTATCGCTTTTGCTCTTTTACCACTTTTGCCTTGGTTTTATCTAAACTATAGCCGCTACGGCACTATAACTACTACTCATGGATTTTTTTTAGCCTCTTCACACGAAATCATCCCCAGATCTTTTTGGCCAGCCGTTTTTCTGGCAATAGCTGACTTTAGGCACACGTTAATGCATTTTAGCGGGTTTCTGGGCGCCGGCAACGAACGCTATCCCTTCAAGTTTTTTTTCGGCCTCTACACAGTTGTAATAGCCTTGGGTAGTTTTTTGGGGTTGTTAAAGATGCAAAAAAGCATAAACAAAAAGAGCCAAGCTTTATTTATCTACACCTTTTTTTATCTTGGTTTTTTACTGTATTTAGCTTTCTTTTTTCAAAAGTCAGGCCTAAACTGGGATATTCAGGGACGCTATTTCCTAAACGGCTTTTTGGTTTTGGCAATTTTGCTCGGGCAAATAGTTAAGCCAAAAGTTTTAGGCCTCTTTGCTATTTTTCATTATTTATTTATCTTGTGCTTTGTTTTAATACCAGGCTACTATGTTTAAAAAAATATTGCTTTGTCTGGTGGTATTAAGCCCGCTTTTGTGGACCTTAACTGTTGGCTACCCAGTAAACCAACACTTGCGCCGAACATATAACACCGACAATATAAAAGAATATCTTTATAGTTTAAAAACAGAAAAAAGAATTGCCGGATTAAAGTTAGTTAATTTAGTTTTTAGTAAAATGAAACAATTATGGCTTTAGCCGCTTGAGATCTGCTTCAACCATTTTTGATACCAAGTTTTTAAAACTGGTTTTTGGCGTCCAGCCAAGCTTCTTCTTAGCTTTTGCCGGGTTAGCTTTCAAGTTTGGCACCTCAGCCGGGCGAATAAAGCGAGGATCGCTAATTACATACTTTTCCCAATCTTTAATCCCAACTTCAGCAAAGGCTAGTTTTACAAACTCTTCTACAGAATGATTCTCGCCGGTACCAACCACATAGTCGTCACCTTTGTCTTGCTGTAGCATCAAATGCATCGCCTCAACATAGTCTCCAGCAAAACCCCAGTCGCGCTTAGCTTCCAAGTTCCCCAAGCGCAAATCCTTAGCTAGTCCCAATTTAATGCGGGCTACACCATCGGTAATCTTACGAGTAACAAACTGGATTCCGCGGATGGGGGACTCGTGATTAAACAAAATACCGTTGGCAGTAAAAATACTAAAACTTTCGCGAAAGTTAACAGTCATCCAATAAGCGTAAACTTTAGAAATTCCATAGGGAGAACGTGGGTGAAAGCTGGTTTGCTCATCCTGTACTCCGTTATCATTACCCAAGCCAAACATTTCGCTGGTTGAAGCCTGATAAAATTTAGTTGCCGGAGAAAAAAATTTAATCGCGTTTAGTAAATAAAGCACGCCAATGGCGTTAACCTCTGTCGTTAGCTTGGCCTGATCCCAGCTGGCACCAACAAACGATTGCGCCGCCAAGTTATATACTTCGGCTGGCTGGAGCCTTTTGATAATACTATAAAGAGAGGCTTCGTCGGCCATGTCCCCTTGAACAAATTCCACCTGTTTAGTAATACCCAAAAAATCAAGATTGTCAAAAGAGGGGTTAGAATAGCGGCGAATCAACCCATAAACTTTATAACCCTTTTCTAGAAGATGTTTGGCCAAATAGGGCCCATCTTGGCCTAAGATTCCAGTAATAAAAGCTTTTTTCGCCATTTTTACTTTTTTGTATATTAATTATTAAAGTGAAAATAATTTTACCTAAACGCCGTACTATTGACAAACGCAAATTGGCTGTTAAAATAGAATATCTTATAGTATTTAACATAAACTGAAAATGGTAGAAATATTTAATTCTTTAAGTGATAGAGAAATCAACAGGCTAATTAATAGATATTTTCGGGATCGCCGCGACCAAAGAGAATATAAGCCTGAAAAAATGGAGGATATCATACTTGAAAGAGATTCTGCTTTGGCCCTAATTAGAGAACTGCTTTCTTTGAGGGAAAAAGATATCAAACCCACACGCTACTATGGCATTATTCATCCCAATGAACTTTGGGGGCTCGACTTGTCACAATACGAAAAACATAATCCCAACTGCATTAATGCAGTTTACACCAATCTCTGGACTGCCAACAGACAGCCAGCTCAAAAAACCTGGTACAATCTGTATATTCTTTCGCCAAACTATCAATATTTTCCTCCATATAACAGGATAGTGGACTGCCAGCAAACTGGCCGGCACTAATAGCTTTTTTCCTTTATAATAGCCATTATGTCACTACAAATCGGGATTGTTGGTTTGCCAAACGCTGGAAAGTCAACCCTGTTTAACGCCCTTTTGAAAAAACAGCAGGCCTTGGCCGCTAACTATCCTTTTGCCACCATTGAACCAAACGTGGGCATTGTAGAAGTGCCAGACAAACGATTGCAAAAATTAGCAGAAGTGGTTAAAACCAAAAAAATCGTCCCGGCAACAGTAGAGTTTGTTGATATTGCCGGCCTAGTTAGGGGAGCCAGCCAAGGTGAAGGCTTGGGAAACAAATTTTTGGCTCACATCCGCGAAACTAGCGCTATTTGCTACGTTTTACGGTTTTTCTCCGACCCCGATGTAGTTCATGTCGACAGTAGGGTAGACCCAAAGGAAGACTTAGCCATTCTCAACGAAGAATTAGCTCTTGCAGATTTACAAACCCTGGAGAATCAGAAAGAACCAAAAAAAAACGCGGCTAAAGAAGATTGGCAAAGATGGGAAGCTATTCTCATGCTTAAACGACATTTAAATAGTGGACAAACAGTGAGAACAGTAAAACTAAGCAGTGAGCAAAAAGAACTCATCAAACCCTTGAATTTACTAACTGGTAAGCCGGCCATATATGTTGCTAACCTTGATGAGAGCCAACTCAACAAGAGTAGGGAAGTCGTTAGCAAACTTAATCTCACCCCAATTATTTCGCTTTCGGCAAAACTCGAGTCCGAACTAATTGATCTAAACGAAAAAGACAGGCAAGAACTACTAAACTCTGTGGGGATAAAAAACCCGGCATTAAGTCAGCTGGCTATAACTGCGTACCAAACTTTAAACTTAATGTCTTTTCTTACTGCAGGAGAAATAGAAGCTAAAGCCTGGACAATAAAAAAGGGGACAACTGCCCAAAGCGCCGCCGGAGTTATTCACAGCGACTTTGCCAAAAAATTTATTAAGGCTGAGGTTGTTGATTATCGGCTTTTTCTAGAAAATAGCGGCTGGCAGGGTTGCCGTGAGCAGGGCCTAGTACGCCAAGAGGGTCGAAGCTACTTAATGCAGGAAAATGATGTGGTTGATTTTAAAATCGGGGCCTAAAAAAAGCCTAGAAACAATTAGTAAACAATAATAATTTTGTTTTTATATATAGCCGTATCGGTTTTGTCTTGAACATATTGTTGCCAGAGTGCTTGATCTTCTTTTTTCATCACTACGCCATTTAATTGCTTAAGATAATATCGATTTAAAGCCTGGTTTTTTTTAATTGGAGTTATGGCGGCAAAAATAATAGTTTGCTCGCTAAAATATTGCCGAATTTGGGCAGTAAAATCCTTCAGGCCCATTTCCCACCAAACAGGACAACTACTGGCAGTGCCAGCCGGCGGGCAAGCAGACAAATCCTCAAGCAGTAAGCCGGCAGTAGGGAAGTCGGCTATTTCCTTTTGCCAATACGACAAAAAAAACAGCCGAAACTCCGGTTCGCGAACGTCATACAAACGTTTATTAAAAAGCCATTTTTCTGAAGGAACAGCAACTCGAACCAACGACAAGTGAAAATAATTATCAAGGTTTGTTTTATCCCACGAGGTTGCAGTAAACTTACTGGCCTGTGACTTATATTCTGTTCTAACCCCAAGGCCCAAAAGTTGATGCAACAGCACCAGCAAACAGAGGGTGATGAAAATTGGCAGTAAAAATCGTGCCTGTTTCATTTTTTATCAGTTGTCTTCTATTAGCTTGCGATTATATGAAATAAGGTCAGCTAAAAATCCTAAAACAATAATATTAAAGCCAATCCCCAAAAGAATTGAGGAGATAACCAACGACTGCACGTGGCCAGAAGAGTCTTGTCTCAGCAAGGCAAAATATAAAAAACGCCCTAAACCAGCCAAGCCAAAAAAGGAAAGAAGGCCGCCAATAGCAGTAAAAATCGGTAAAGCCCGATAAAGTAAAACTGCCCGAATAATCGTTGCCCCCGACTTTACAATATGGTTCAGCACTCCTTTAGCAATAAGGCGACTGCCGCCGGTAGCTCGCCGACGAAAAGTTACCGGCACCTCGCAAATAGCAAACTCTCGAAAACAAGCGGCGATTAGCATCTCGTGAGTATAGGTGTGAGTGGAAAAAACCCGAACCCTGCGAATTAAGTCGGCCGTCATCGCTCGAAAACCGCTTGAAGCATCTTTCACAGAAGTCCCGGTTAAAAAGCGAATAAAAAAACTACCCAATAAGTTGCCGTATTTTTTACTCAAAGGCATATGGTTTAGTTTGTCTACCTGGCGATTTCCAGTAACCATGTCCGCTTTATTCTCTAAAATTGGTTTTACTAACTTTCCAATTTGCCGCTGGTCATACTGATTGTCAGCATCAGTATTAACCACAATATCTGCTCCAAGCGAAACCGCCTTTTTGGCCGCATCCCGAAAAGTGCAAGCCAAGCCAAGATTGCGTTTATGAATAAAAATATAGTCTGCTCCTGCTTTTTTAGCTATTGCCGCTGTTTGGTCATGTGAACCGTCGTCGTACACCAGCACCGAAACAGTAGAAATACCACTAAGCTTGCGCGGCACAGAAGTGATAACTGCAGCTATAGTTTTCTCTTCGTTATAGGCCGGAATAATAACAAATAGTTTCATATTACTAGCTGTATTATACAAAACTTTACCTTTCTAGGCTTGTCAGTAACCTAGTGGGCAATAAATTATCGACTCCAGAGAGCTAAAACGATAGTCTATGGTACAGCTTTCCTGCAGGGAGAACGAATACTTCTTTCTGGTTAAAATACGCCGAGGCTTTTGCTCATAAGTCTTACAGCTATTTAGATACTGATAGGGAAAAAGAAAATGGTAAAGATAATATGTTTCTGAAGTAACGCCATCGCGATGGATACAAAGGGGAATATCAGTTGTTTGATAGTTGCTCAGCGCCATCTGCCATTCGGCAATTACTCGAGAGTATTTGCTTCCCACCCAAGAAGGTACCGCCGGTGTTTTACTAATTGCCAAAAAGCTAAAAACACTAAAAAAAATCAAACTAGCAGTTAATAACAGTCGCCGCTGGTTCTTTATTAGGGCAAAAAGAATTATCGCCAAAAGAGCGGTAATCGCAAAAAGCCAAAAACTGCTGTTTAAATCAAGAAAAAAATAAACAGACATAGTGTTGCCAAACTTATAGCTTACTTTGGGAAAGGAAAAAACAAAATAATTCAAGAAATAAGCCAAAAGCGCAATAACAGGAATAGAAAGCTTAATCTTTACAGAAGACGAACCCAAGTATTTGATAAAGTCAGAAACGCTAAAAACAAAAAGTATCGTAAGAGCTGGATCAAGATAACGGCTAAAAACCAAATATTCGCTGTTATGAGTAGCGCCAATAAACATATGAGCAAAAGTGAGAACCAGAGAAAAGAGATAAATAAACACGGCAAAGAGCCGCGGCAAAACCATATGCCATTCTTTTTTGTGCAGTTCTTTTTTAAACTCAAGGTAAAAAAAATACGGCAGAATAAAAAATAACCAAATAACACTTAGAGTGAGTTCATTTTGCAGTAAACGCAAACTAAAAAGAGGGCGTTTAAGGGCGTTAACTATTGCGCCCATATAGGCCGACTTTTCATAAAAACCAGCCTCAGGTACAAAAAAAAGACGATTTAGGTAACTACAAAGAGAGTAAGAAAAAACAGTAATCACCGCAAAAAATATAAAGGTTTTTAGCTTTGCTAAAGAGCGTTTTTGATATTTAAGGTAGGCTACCACAATAAACGACAATATAAAAGCCGGCAAAAGAATAACTCCAAAAGAACGAACTAGGCGAGTAAAAAGAATAAACACTCCTAAAACCATGGCCGCCAAAATCAGGCTACGCCGTTTCTTTAGGTCGTCGCGAACAATAAATTTTAGTGCCGTCACTAAAGTCATCAGCATAAAAATAAAAAACGACTCAGACATAATGCTCGAAGAATAAACAAAAAGAGGAGGGTAGAAGCCAACTAAAAGAGCGGCCCACAAACTGCTAGTAAGCCAATATGCCAAAACCGGAACTAATGAAGAAATGAGCATTGTTCCCAGTAAAGTAATTTTATACTGTAAAAAAGGATTTTTGATAAAGCCAGAGAAAGCGGCAATAATAATCGGCCAGCCAGGCGGATAGAGCTGAGGATCACGCGACAGCTGAGTTAAAAAATGGCCGCGAGTAATTTGGCGGGCAGTGTCAAGATAGATAAACTCATCAAAAATAATCCAAGGAATTTTGATAAAGCCATAAACCAAAAGCCGAGCCGTAAAAGATAAAAGGATAATCAAAACAAGGCGGCGCCACACAGGCTGAAAAAATAGGCTTAGCTTAGCCCAAAACTCTTTAAGCTTCTTATATCTTCTTTTACTTCGCCCCATCTTACTTTCATTATACAAAATCAAAAAAATCAAGGGGCAACTGGTTTTCCTTTTCGTTAATTTGCTATTATAAGAGGTAAGATGAGCACCAAAGAAGCAATTAAGCAATTTTTAGAGTTTTGCGAACTCGACCGCAACCTTTCCGGAAGAACTGTAAGAATGTATGCCTACTATTTATTTTTTTTCAACGACTGGCTCGCAAAAAACTATCCGGAACAAGAAGCTCAAATTAGTAAACTCGAAGAAAAGCATTTACGTAAATTTCGGCTTTTTTTATCTCAACAATATCTTAATCCTTACAAAGGGCCACTCAAGCGCCAATCACAGAACTATTTTTTAATTGCCATCCGCTCCATGCTGAGATATCTTATTAAACAAGAGAT
>CAZEVA010000011.1:0-3268 GCA_964515585.1 uncultured Gammaproteobacteria bacterium
TTCAAAATTATCATTCAACGATAATAACCCTTTACTAAAATGATAGCTCTGTTTTCTTTGTTTTTCAAGAAAAAAAATAAATTCAAAAACAAAAAAAACCGCTTTTTTGAGCTGTTGTTTATATTAAAGAAAAAAAAGGAGCCTGGCTCCTTTTTTTGTGGACCGCGCCAGATTCGAACTGGCGACCTCCTCGTCTTGCCCCCTTTACCCGCAACAAATTTTCTAAATTTGGGCGGGCAAAAAATTTTTGGACTCGAGCGGATTCGAACCGCTGACCTCCGCATTGCAAATGCGGCGCTCTACCAAACTAAGCTACGAGCCCTTCAAAAATTAAGCAGGTGAACAAATGAGGTGCTTTCACCCTCTCAAGTTTTGCAAAGCAAAATTTGGGAGGACAAGCCAAACTAAGCTAACGGCCCATTTTAATTGTTTTGAAAGCCAATTTCTCCTTGAAAAGCACTCTCCCCTCTTTGAGACAATTCTGCTTCTATCTTGCCAAATTTATTTTCATAAGCCTCTATTGATTTACCTAATAAAAGATAAACTCTTTTAGCATGCTTTGGAGTAGCTCTAAACTGGCGAGCTTGATTGCCAGAAATCATCAAGAAGTCAAAAAGCTCTTCATTAAATCCTATGTTTACATTGGATAATGCATAGAGAATAGGATCAAGATTGACTTTAATTTGTTTGTTTTGATTTTCCATAATTTTTAATTAATTTTTGTACCTGGCAAAACTTCTTTGTCAGGCTGTAATAAAGCTAATTTTCCATTTTCAGCTGCCAAAAGCATTCCCTGGCTTTCAAAATTAAAAATTGTTCGAGGTTCGAGGTTGGCAACTATTATTATTTCCCTATTTAAAAGCTCTTCTGGGCTGTAGCTTTCTTGAATACCAGCAATTATTTGTCTTTTTTCCTCTCCTAAATCAACTTGAAGCTTTAAAAGCTTTTTAGAATCTTTTACTGCTTCTGCTTTAATGATTTTAGCTACTCTTAAATCAATTTTTTTAAATTCTTCAAAACTAATCATTTTTTTATAAAGTTTTATCAATTGTTCCGTCAGGAAGCATATTGTCTGGATGGGGGAGGCCTTCTTCTTCCATTTTAAACCTTTGACAGTCTTTTCCGTTTTTAAAACAATAATTTTCAATCCATTTTTTATCAAGCTTGCCTTGTTCAAAAAACCTTTTCATTGGACAAAGGTTGTACCACTTACAAATCTCTTTTTCCATAATCTTTTTATAATAGTGCGCGTGCCTGGATTTGAACCAGGGACCTCACCCTTATCAGGGGTGCGCTCTAACCAGCTGAGCTACACGCGCTAATTTAAATATAATATAGCAAAAAAAATGAATGGAAGCAACTAAAAAAGCGCTTAGCGCTTTTTTAATGATAAATTCTTAAAGTTGCCCCGACTTGTCCTCTCAAGTTTTGTGAAACAAAATTTGGGAGGACGAGTCAAGTTTTAAGGTATTTTGACCAAAACCTTAAGGTTGAAAATAGAATTCTCAACTTTCAACCTTAGACGACACTCTCTTTGTAAAAACAAAGAATTTATTAAATGATCTACGCACAGGTTCCCCTACGCGTGCCTTGTTCATGTTCTTCCGCGTGTTTCCACGGGCATGGACTATATCTTCATCCAGTATATAAAATATAACTGGAGCCAACGTGTAGTCTCTACGGGGCTAATTTCCAGAAGGGAAATAGCTTCCCACGGTATTACCGCTTAATAATTATGTATTGATTATACCACAATTAATAGGTCGGCTTCACCGTTATAGTTGGATTTTTCTATTACTTCTCAGTAATAGGTCGCAAAAGTTAGTTTAACTCAACGACTTCACCATTATTATTGACCTTACCTTCGGCCCCCATCCTAATTTTCGACTTTTTTTTCAAAAATTAGGATGGGGGACTTCGGGTACTGCCAACTCTCTTGGTGTGACGGGCGGTGAGTACAAGACCTAGAAACATATTCATCGCGACATAGCTGATTCGCGATTACTAGCGATTCCGACTTCATGAGGGCGAGTTGCAGCCCTCAATCCGGACTGAGACTGGTTTTAGGGGATTAGCTCCGCGTTACCGCTTAGCTTGCCTGTTGTACCAGCCATTGTATCACGTGTGCAGCCCAGGGCATCAAAGGGCCATGCTGACTTGGCGTCATCCCCACCTTCCTCCAGTATATTACTGGCAGTCTCCTGTGACACTTGTAACACAGGACAGGGGTTGCGCATGTTACCCCATTTAAGGGAGCACTTCAAAGCACATGCTGACGACAGCCATGCAGCACCTGTGCTAATGTCCTTGTGGAAGTCTCAATTTTCATCGAGATTTCATTAGCATGTCAAGCCCTGGTAAGGTTCCTCGCTTATCGTCGAATTAAGCCACGTGATCCACCGCTTGTGTAGGTCCCCGTCTATTCCTTTAAGTTTCAGCCTTGCGGCTGTACTCCCCAGGCGGGATACTTAACGCGTTAGCTTCGCCACTGAAAGGGTCGACACTTCCAATAGCTAGTATCCATCATTTACGGCTAGGAGTACGAGGGTATCTAATCCTCTTCCATGCCCTAGCTTTCGTTCCTCAGCGTCAGGACTGCCCTAGCTGAATGCCTTCGCTTTTGGTGTTCCCCTCGATATCAACGAATTCCACCTCTACACCGAGGGTTCCATCAGCCCCTGACATCCTCTACCCTGCCAGTATTTTCTGCATCTCTAAGGTTGGGCCTTAGAGCTTTAACAGAAAACTTAACAGAGCGCCTACGAACGCTTTACGCCCAGTAAATCCGGATAACGCTTAGAGCTCACGTATTACCGCTACTGCTGGCACGTGATTAGTAGCTCTTTATTCACAGGGTACAGTCACAAAAGTTCTTCCCCTGTAAAAGGAGTTTACACCCCGCAGGGCTTCGTCCTCCACGCGGCGTCACCTCGTCATGCTTTCGCACATTGCGAAGGATTCTCGACTGCTGCCTTCCGTAGAAGTATGGGCCGTTCTCAATCCCATTGTCGGCGGCCGGGCTCTCACCCCGCCTACCCGTCATAGCCTTGGTGGGCTCTTACCTCACCAACAAGCTGATAGGTCGCAGACTCATCTTGAAGCGCAAAAGCTTTACCCTTGCGGGACTATCAGGTATTAGCCCCAATTTCTTGGGGTTATCCCTGTCTTCAAGGCAGATAATCTACGTGTTACTGACCCGTCTGCCACTCCCCCACACTAATTAAGCAGAGATTTTATCTAATTTTGCGCAAAGCGCACTGCTTGATTA
>CAZEVA010000012.1:0-5039 GCA_964515585.1 uncultured Gammaproteobacteria bacterium
CTTTTCCAACGGGAAAACCCGGCAAGGAACCCCCCCACCCAAAAACAAAAAAAAAAAACCCGCCACTATCCAAGCAAGCCCGGTGTGCGGCTTGGTCGACTCCATACATAAAGCCGGAAACAATGATTACTCCGGCTTGAACCAAGGGTGGAATTAATTTTTTTACCACTTGTTCACCATAACGGGTCATTTTTCGGCTGCCAACTACAGTGAGAAGCTTGCCACCAAAAATTTGGCCTGTTGTGCCGAGCTTACGCACTCCCGATGTGTGTAGGAGGGGGATTTGGGGAGTGGCAATTTTTAGGCTTTGAGGGAATAAATAACTGCTTCGTAAAATAGTTGGCATATGCTTATGATAAAGACTGTGTGGGAAAATGTCTGTAGGCTGGAAACCGCAAGATTATTTGGTCAAAAAAAAGAGTTAGGCTGAGCTCGTCACTCCACCTAACTCTTTTTTCGTCAACCCCCGCGAACGATAATCCCTATAGTATATAAGCAGAGTGGCTGTTTGTCAAGGGTCCTGTAGCATATAGCACAGTATTTGAAGCGCTAAAGGAAACTTATTCACAGTTTATTCACAAACTGTATTTCTTATCCTAATACTTGAATACTATAAGTTAGGCGTATTTACGTTTGAGTTTAAGACCGCCAATAAGAGTAGTTAAACTACCAAAGCCCATAGCTAAAGCCAGAGGATCACCGGCTTTAGGAGCCTCTTTTTCTACCATTGGCTTCTTTTTGATACATAGCTGGGCAGTGTCTTCGTCGGACCCGTTCTGAGATGAATAGGCTACCACCTTGTTTATCGGACAAAGGATGGTTTTCTCGGCCGGCAGTTGGCTCAGTGAATACACTTTCACCTGTAAAACAGTGCTACGCCTGTCGCCCGGGGCAACATTATCAAAAGTGAATTTGACTTCTCTGTTTACCGATTCGTAGTTTCCGCCGGAAACATATTGTAGGTAAATTGGCAGATAGTCGGTAACGTGCACCTCAGACAGAGTGCTTTTGCCAACATTTTCTATGATAATTTTGTAGAAAACGGTTGCGGAGGCAGAATACATAGAGTCTTCTAGGCCAAGGTTGTCAACATATTTGCCGGTTTGCGGGTGGCGCACCAGTTTGTCGACAATAACTTTGCCGGGCTCAGTGGTGCCGCCGTACTGGCCATAAGTGCCGTCGGCAGAAACAAGCTTAGTACCTAAAAGTAATAGAGCTGTAAAAACTATAAGACTATAAATAATTTTTTTCATGCCGCCAATTCTAGCAAAAAACAACTGCTTTGTCAACTATAGGATACAGTGCTGGCAAATAATGCCCTTGCTTTGAAAAAATTTCGATATAATCATCAACAATGAAAACGGTGATTTTGGGGGCTGGCTTTTCTGGCCTAACAGCCGCTTATCGTTTGGCAAAGGCCGGACGCAAAGTGATTGTTGTTGAAAAAAATAAAGCTCCCGGAGGCGTAGCTGGGGGGTTCAAAAAACCTGGTTGGGGCTGGTATTTGGACAACACTTATCACCACTGCTTCACCAACGAAAAGGAAATTCTACAGTTAGCTAAAGAAATTGGCTTTCCTCCCTTTTTGGTTCTTTCACCCGAAACTGCCTCTTTGTATTCAGAAAAAGAATTTGATTCAACAAACCAAGACCAGTTGTTTAATTATTTGTTTGGCAAAAATAATCGAGAGTATAAGCTCGACTCGGCGCTCGACTTGCTGAAATTTGGCCGCCTGCCATTTTTGGACCGCCTGCGTACCGGCGTGGTTTTGGCTGTGCTTAAGTTTGGGCCTATGTTTAAATTCTATCACGAGGTTTTGGCTAAGGATTTTTTAACTCAAACCATGGGCGAAAAGGCCAATAAAGAGCTATGGGAGCCGCTTTTTTTGAAGAAATTCAGCCGATATTATAAAGAGATAAATATGGGCTTTTTTTGGGCCAGGTTGCGCCGCACTCCTAAACTTTCTTATCCGCCGGGAGGTTATCAGGCTTTGGCAGATTGTTTGGCTAGGGCTGTTAGCCGCGCTGGAGGAAAAATTTTGTTAAATACCAAGGTGCAAGCAATTAGCGCAAACAACAACGGCTTTTGTATTAAAGCCGGAAAAGAAACCTTCAAGGCTAGCAAATTAATTAGTACCCTACCCTCTCCGGTTTTTTTGCAATTAGAAAAGGGGGTGTTGCCCCAGAAATATCGAGACAGTTTGAGGAAAATTAAATATTTGGGTGCAAAAAATATTATTATCAGCAGCAAACAAAAAGTTTTACCGCAAACGTACTGGCTTAGTTTGGCGGCCAAAAATGAACCAAGAAAAAAATATCCGGGTTTAGATTATATGGTGCTAGTTCAGCAAACTAATTTTGTTTCCGCCAAAAATTACGGTAACACTCACCCGCTTTATTTGGCAACTTATACCAACCGGCCAAAGACATTCGTTATTAACAATAAAAAATTGGCAAAAAGTTATAAGGTAATTAAACAAAGCTTTGTCCCTTATGGCCAGCCGCTTTATACCCCGGAGTTTGTTAGAAATAAGCCCGATTACATTGGTCCGGTAAAAAATCTCTATTTTGCCAATATGGAGCTGACCTATCCCTACGACCGCGGCACCAACCAGGCTGTGCGCTGTGGCAATAAAGTGGCAAAATATTCCATCCCCGAATTGGAACAAAAAAATTAAGGGGTTTTCAGCCTTGTATAAGTCCGAATCACCCCCGGGGTGATGTTTGGTGGTTGTGCCAGGGAGAGGACTTGAACCTCCACGACCTAAAAGGCCACACGCTCCTGAAGCGTGCGCGTCTACCAATTCCGCCACCCTGGCAAAAAAAAGACAGGCTTTGTATCTTTTGTATTATACGATATACTTTATCTTATGCGTAGTTCTTTGACCTCTGCAAAAAAAACTAGTTTAAAACACCGGCTTTATTATGTTTTTGCCGCCGGCCGGCCCAGCCAGTGGATCAAAAATTTGGTAGTTTATATCGCTATTTTGTTCAACGGCGAGCTTTTTAATCCAAAGCTTTTTTGGTACAGCACCTACACCTTTATCATCTTTTGTGCTATCTCCAGCGCTTCCTACATTTTTAATGATATTGTCGACCGCTCGCTAGATCGCAAACACCCGGCCAAACGCAGGCGACCAATTGCCTCCGGTAAACTTGGCCTGCCAGACGCTACTTTTGCTCTGTTTCTTTTGATAATCACTACTATTACCGCCAGCCTATTTTTGCGGGTTAGTTTGGCTATATTGGTGGGTATTTTCTTTTTACTTCATGTTGTTTACTCGCTTTATCTTAAAAAACATGTTCTTTTTGATATTTTTACCATTTCGGCGTCGTTTATTATTCGCCTACTTGCTGGGGAAATTATTACCGGCTACCATGTGCCAGTGTGGTTATGGCTAACGGTGTTTTTTTTCGCCCTTTTTATCGCCTCAGTGAAACGGCATAGTGAAATAATTAACCAGGGCACCGCTACCCGCATTGTTCTAAAAGAATATACAACCTCGATGCTACAGTTTTTGGTGACAACCTTTGCGGCAATGACGATAATTGCATACTCCCTTTATTCCTTTGTTGAGGAGCCGCCGCATATTAGAACCAGGCTCTCTATTTTGATTGAGCCATTCTTTCGCGCCGCAGAAACCAGAAAATGGTTTATGCTTACTATTCCTTTTGCTGTTTTTGCCATTATTCGCTATGCCCAACTACTCTACGAACATCGCGAAGGAGAGGCCCCTGAGAAAATAATTACCAAAGATAAAATCCTAGTGATAACTTTGGGGCTCTGGGGCTTAATTTTAATTACGCTTATTTACATTCTTTAATTAATATGGGTGAGGCGGCTGACTATCGTACCAAAGAACAGGAACAAGAAGAAAGCCAGAAACACCAAGTGCGCTTTGCTGATATTTCCCTGACTGCCGCCTGGATTGCGGCTAGCTATCAAGCCTTTACTCCGGAACAGATACGCAGTGACATTCAAAGCGAATGGGCCAGTAAAATTACTAAAGAAATAACTAAAGATCAGAAGTTTGCCGGCCTGTTTGAAAGACGGCGGCGCAACGAAGGCCGAAAAGAATATACTGCTCGGAGGCTGCAGCAAGTTGAGATAAGGCGTGCTATTAACGATTTGGTTGGAACTCACGGCGATTTGCTTTTTGAAAAAAGCCCAGAGGTGCAAAAGCAGGTGGCTAAAACAATAGAAGACTTGGCCGCTAACGACTACCACTCTCTTGGTTCCACAAAAAACGAACTGATAGAGACAATTACCGAGGCTCAGGAAGCTGTGGCCGAACCCTTTAAAAAACAAAATGACAAAAATAACGCTCGCTTTGGCAAAAAAAAGGCGTTGCTCTATCGGCGAAGTGAGGAGGACTTGCTGGCCATTCAGGCTAAAGAAAAAGCAGAAACTCAAGCCGAAATAATTGTTAGGCGAAGCGGGCAGGAAGAGGGAAACCAAGAAGCTGTGCTCTACCAGAAAGCCTTAGCCAAAACCCTGGCCAAAACTAACCCTGAAGAAGTGGATGAAGCAAAGTTTGTTGCCGCCTACCAAAAAGAAATAAGTAAGCAACTGTACAAAAAAAATGGGCGCAAACGCTATAACATAAAAAAACTCGACGAGGAAAAAGTCTTAAATATTGGCCAGCAAGCTTATCAACGACTAACTACTTTGCCAAACTCAGCCCTGCCAAAAACAGAAACGGATACAGAGGAACCAAAAACAGTAAGTCCGGATATGGATACGAAAGAACCAACATTCACTAAAATTGAAAGACCCCCTACTCCGCTACCAGTTTCACAAGAAGAGAGAAAAAACTTTTCGCTTCCAAATTTTAACTTCTTGAGGCAGTTTAAGAATTTTGATTTTTCGGCCTTAAGATCAATGTTTCAGTCCGGCTCATCGTCGTTTTTCAGATCGGCTTCCAGCTGGCTGGGAAATATGGGTAAAGCCAGTAATCTGCTAAGCAAGCTTGGCGGGGTTTTGAGCAAGATCCCAGGCTTGGGAAGTTTTTTCGGTGGCGGCGCGGCAATGGGGGGCAC
>CAZEVA010000013.1:0-10259 GCA_964515585.1 uncultured Gammaproteobacteria bacterium
AAACAACAAAAACTATTATTGCCAAAAACTCCAGTCCGTAATCGGAGCAACATTATGTAGAAGAAAGTTCCAAGCATAAAAATAAAGCGCAGGCAGTAATAAGATTAAAACTAGCCTAAAGCGTTTTGAAGTAAAAAAGCTCTCCATAGCAATCAAAGCCCCCGGCAACATCGGCAAGCTATAGCGGCTGACGTCTTTGTGCTCCACACTAATTATGGCCAAAAAATAAACTATCATAAACCAAAATAATGGTCGTAGTTTTGGCTTTGACCAAAGAGAAACAAGAGCAAAAAGATAGAAGGCGTAAATAAACCAAACGTCTTCCAACCATCCTGTTTTCACCCAAGTAGCCGCCTGGTTAAACACCTGAAAAGGAGGAAAAAGCAAGTGGTTGTTTGCCCCATATCGAAAATAAGCAAAAAAGTCACCGGTTTGATAATAATATAGGATAAACAGTAAAAACAAGCTAAAAGGGAGAATTATTAGCCAAAGAGCCTGTAAGGAAAGTTTTTTTTCTCTAATTGCCTTTTCTAAGTAATAACCCGCAAAACCAAGAAAAAGTAAAATCCCCGGTGGGCGAGTAAGAACAACTAATGCGCCCAAAAAGCCAGAGATAAAGTATTTTTTCTTTAAAAACATAAAAATTGACGCTAGTACCAAAAACATAAAAATTGTCTCAGGTGCCGGCACAGAACGAATCACAAAAAAACGTGGAGTAAAAAAAAGAAAAACCAAGGTTAAAAGCAATGGTTTTTTAGTTAGTTTAAAACTTGAGGCAAAATAATAAAAAAGACAAGCTGTAAAAACAGCAAAGGCTACCGGCCAAATCATCATACTTTTTAAATAACCAACAAAAGGAGATAGAAAACTAATCAACAAGGGGTAAAGGGGAAAGTGAGCCATAAAATAATCTGCCGACAGCCCCAAAGGGCTTTGCTGTAAGATGGAGCTACTAGGGTTATACCAGGTTCGGGCAACCAGCGCGTAAAGTGCCCCATCCCAATGCCGATACAAGTCGAGCATGCTTAAACCAAGCTTTGGTTTTAAATAAAAAATACTGTTCCATCTAAAAATAAACGGCATCCAGAGGATAAATGTACTTGTTAAGGCAACGACAGTTATAATAAAATAAGGTTTAATGCGCGCCCACATAACAAAGATTCTAACAAAAGTCTGCAAATGGAGCCAACAAAATAAAGGAGTAGTACTGTTAATTCTAATAATGGCTTTCTTGCGGCTTATTAATTTCCAATCACATGTTACTTTTCTGGGGGATCAAGGCCGCGACGCTATTATTATGAAGCGCATCATCACTTTTGAACACTTTCCCGCAATTGGCGCTCCAACTTCAGTGGGGCAGATCTATCTGGGACCGTTTTATTACTATTTTATGGCCCCATGGCTGCTTTTTTTTGGTTTTAACCCACTAGGACCAGCCTTTGGCGTCTTTTTTCTTAACTTCACCTTAGGTATTTTGGCATATTTTTTAGTGCGCAAATATTTTGGGAAATTAACTTCGTTTTTCTTTCTTTTTCTCCTAACATTTTCTGCCAGTAATATTTCTCTGAGTCGTTTTTCTTGGAACCCCAACCTTCTTCCAATTTTCACATTTTTCACATTATTTGCTTTTTATAAGCTCCTAACACTAAAAGAAAACAATAAAAAACAGACACACGTTTTTTTATATGCTTTTTTGTTTGGCACTCTTTTCTCTTTTTCTTTCCAACTGCATTATCTAGCCGTACTGCTACTACCCACTTGCCTATTATTTTTTCTTTATCAGCTTTTACACCAAAAAAAAATTAAAGTTCTTTTCCTAAGACTGTTAGTCGCTATTTTCAGCTTTACTTTTTTTTCTATACCACTTTTGATTTTTGATTTGCGCCATAATTTTTTAAACACTCAGAACTTTATTAAAATGTTTACCGAGGCAGAGGCTTTAGCAGGTAATTCCATAATTCACAGACTTAATGAAACAGTCATTAATTTGTTTCGTCATACTTTTCAGATAACACTATCAGGATATTGGGGGCTAGGCTTATTTGCTTTATTAATATTTATTTTTATTCGTTTTGGAGAGAAGGCTAAAAACCTCTTTTATTGGTTAAATTTTAGTAATTTAGTTTTTTTTATCCTCGGCTTTAGTCTCACTAATAGCGGCCGCTTTGAGCACTATTACACTCCAATATACTACAGTATTTTTCTCAACTTAGCCTTTGTTTTTGCTTGGCGTTACAAAAATTGCCGTCTTTGCCGAAAAATTGTTCCAATATTACTACTTTTATATCTCCTGGCAAACTTTCATAAATTCAAAGTTTTTTTGGCTCCAGGAGGTAGTCAGATCACCTCAGCCAAAGCAGTAAGTCAGTCAATTATTGATAATAACACTCACTCCCCCTATCAAATAGTAACTATTCCTTACACCGAAACCCACGGACAGTATCGCTACTTTCTAGAAATTTTAGGAAATCGCCCTTTGCCAGAACAAACCCTTGAGGTCCCTCAAACCCTATTTGTGCTCTGTTTTCAAAAAGAATGTGATGTTCTAAACGATCCGCAATGGCAAATTGCCGTATTTCACAAAAAAAAAGTTGCTAAAATGTGGAAAACAAAATCTATAAAAATATTTAAATTACTCCACGCCAAAGAATGAACATAACTATTATCCTGCCAATTTATAACGAAGAAAAGAATTTGCAAAAGGGAGTATTAGATAAAGTTCTAAACTTCGCAAAACAAAACAAACAGATCAAGCAGGTTTTGGTTGTTAACGACGGTTCGCTCGACCAAAGTGAAGTTATGATTAAAAGTGAATACCTAGGTAAATACCCAAAACTAAACCTTTTAAACAAAGAGCACTCAGGCAAAGCTTACACTGTAATTGCCGGAATAAAGGCCGCCAAAGGTGACTATGTTTTATTTTCAGACATTGATTTAGCTACCCCCATTGAGGAAGCTGATAAACTAATTGAATGTTTACCAAAATATAAGCTGGTTATTGGGTCGCGCAACTCCCAACGCCAGGGAGCGCCTTTGTTTAGAAAAATAATGGCACTGGGGATGATTATTATCCGCTCAAACTTTATTGGTCTCAAAAAAATTCATGACACTCAGTGTGGTTTTAAGCTCTTTGAAAAAAAAGCGGCCATAAAAATTATCAATAATTTAAGGGTTTTTAAATCTGCCAAAAAAGTTAAGGGTTCTTCTGTTTCTGCCGGCTTTGATTTAGAGTTTTTGTTTGTAGCTCAGCGTTTGGGATATAAAATCAAAGAAATTCCGGTAGTTTGGCGTCACGTGGAAACGAAAAATGTCAGCTTTGTTAAAGATTCATACGAAAGCCTACGTGATATTTTAAAAATAAAGTGGTTTTCTTTACTCAAACGCTATGATTTTTAAAAAACACTTGGGGCTAGTACTTTTTCTTCTTGGTTTTGGCAGTTTACTGTTTTATAAGTTAGTTTTTTTTTCGAAACCGCTATTTGACTGGGACGAGTCCCTCTATGTTCAAAACGGTTTAGAGATGCTTAAACACCGTTCATTTCTAGTCCCGGTTTGGCAAGGCCAGCCTTGGCTGGATAAGCCCCCTCTTTCTCCCCTACTTTTAGGGCTTGTCGCCAAATACTGTCCACTACCGGTTGAGATTAGTACTCGGCTTTATACTCTTTTTTTGTCTTTAATTGCTCTAATTTTAGCCTACAAACTCTATCTAAAAGCCCAACTTAATCGGTTGTTGGCCGTTGTAACAGTGGTTATTACTGCTTTTTTGCCAATTTTTCTGCAAAGAGCTCAAGTAGTAAGCCTCGACGTAACTTTGCTTATTGGCTGGTTGGGGTTTTTTCTCTGGTTTGAAAAACCAATAATTTCAACGTTGTTTCTGTTTTTAAGCGTGCAAAGCAAATCACTGCTCGGTTTTTATCCGCTGGTAATTTATCTTTTTTATCTTGCCTATCAATATCTAACCAAGCAAATTAAATCTAAGGATCTAGTTAAAAAAGGTCGGTCTATTTTTTTTCAAGGCATACTTCTGTCTTTTTGGTATTTGCTTGCTTTTGCCATTTATAAAAACCATTTCATTCAAGCCCATATTATTGAAAGTCATTTCCGGCGAGTTTCCGCCTCCTTAGAATCTCATTTTGGCCAACGAACTTTTTACTTAGATATGCTCAAAGAACAATTGGGCTGGCTATTTTCGCTCTCAGTACTCGGTATTTTTCTTAGTTTTTATAAGTTCACCCGCAAAAAAATTTCCACTACCACCTTCTTGCTTCAAAACGCCTTTTTACCTTGGTTCATTTTTCTTAACTTAACTAAAACTAAAATTAGCTGGTATTTGTATCCAGTGTTACCACAATTTGCCTTCTATGCCGTCTTGCCACTATCTTTAATTAAACACAAAGCTGTAAGATGGCTAGTTAGCTTCAGCTTGATATTATTGGTAATTTACCAAGCACTTATTAAACAAAATTTACTAACTACCTTTTACTCTCAAAATGACACTCATATCAAAACTGCTAAGCTGGCAAAACAACATTGCCAAAGCCTAGCAGTACTAGTGCCTAGCTATACCCGAGAAACCTTTTCCACTCTAAAGAAAATGGGGTTGACTATTGAAACTACTTCTTGGTGGGGAGAGCATCCCTCTATGGTTTATTATTTTGGTAAACCTTTGCGTTTTTATTATTCTTCAGAAAATTTTCAAAAAGCTCAAGAAGAAGCGGATTGTGTTGTGGTTAACCCACAAGACAAAAATCTAATAAAAAATCAGCCAAAACTGATTAAAAGTTTTGATAATATGCTTTTATACAAGTAAACAATGTTTAAAATCGCAACAATACTAAATTGGTTAGGAAAAACTTTTCAAAAAAAAGATTGGTTGCTTATTGCCGGTCTTTTAGGGCTTTTTTTGTTAACTCGTTTAATTAATCTAACCAATTTACCTATCTTTACTGATGAAGCTATTTATATTCATTGGTCTCGCCTTGCTTGGAAAGATGCCTCGTGGCGTTTTGTCTCTCTAACTGATGGCCGCCAGCCACTGCAAACTTGGGCCACTATTCCCTTTTTGAAACTATTTGATAACAGTCCTCTTTTTGCCGGAAGATTATTTGGCGTCTCCAGCGGCCTTTTTGCTCTAATTGGCCTATTTGCCTTGGTTTATTTTTTGTTTGGTAAAAAAAGCGCTTATTTAGCTTCGTTTATTTATATTTTCAACCCCTACTATCTCTTTTACGACCGAATGGCACTGGCCGACTCAGCCGTAAACGGTTTTTTTATTTGGTTTACCTTTTTCTTTTTTGTTTTAACTAAATACCCACGACTCGACCTAGCCTTAATTTTTGGAATGATAGCCGGTATGGGTACTTTAGCGAAAAGCACTGTTAGATTATTTTTTCTGCCCTTTGTTTTCGGGCCAATAAGTTATCTAAAGGCAAAAAAAGATTTTTGGGACAAAACAATTAATTATTTTTTCTTAGTTTTTATAAGCGGCGGACTATCTTTATTTTTCTACAACATCCAACGCCTTTCGCCCTTTATGCACTTTATTGAGCAAAAAAATACTACTTTTGTCAAAACCCCAAGCGAATTTCTGCAAGCCCCCTTCAATCCTCTCTGGCACAACCTTAAAACCCTTCCATATTACTTTGCCTCAGAGAGTGGTTATCTATTGATATTTTTAGGACTTATTGGTGGCTTTATGCTATTTAAAAAAAAGCCGCAATTAGTTTTTCAGCTTTGTTTATTTTTTTTAATTCCATTTCTAATTATTGCCGCAATGGCCAAGGTTGTTTTTCCCCGTTACTTAATCTTTCTGACAATTCCTTTTTTGTTGGGACAGGTTTATCTATTTAAACAGACAAAGTTTAAAAATTATCTTTTGGCTATTTATTTTTTTCCGGTTGTTATCACCAGTTTTTTAGTAATTTTTGCTCCCCAGTTTCTACCCTGGCCGGAAATTGACAGAGGTCAGTATTTCGAGGGCGCCTCAGCAGGACACGGCACTTTGGCTATTGTTAACTTTTTAAAGAAAGAGGAACTCAAAAATGAACAGATTTATGTATTTACCGAAGGCACTTTTGGTTTGCTTCCCTACGCTTTAGACATTTATTTCCCTCACGACCAACCCAAGGTAAAGTTCGAAGCCCGCTGGCCGCTTAAAGATGAGGATTTCGCTTACGCCAAAAAATTAGCCTTAAAGCATCCCGTATATTTTGTTTTCCATGAAGCTCGAGACTTTCCCCAAGAGTGGAACTTAAAACTGATTAAAAAATATCCGCGCTTTGGCAACAAGTCCCAAGTTTACTTCTTCAAGTATATAGCTGACTTAAAATGAAAACTAGGTTTTTCTTTTTAGGAATTATTACTCTAGTTTTATTTTATTTCAAGAATGCTTTTACTATTGGTTTTTTCAAAGACGACTTATTCTTTTTAAATATTTCTCAAGCAAACTCGTTTCTTGATTTTCTCAATTTCTTCAACCCTCATAAAGATTTTGGCCATCGACCCATTCCTATTGAATTATTCTATTTTGCCATCAACAAACTAAATCTTAGTTTTTTTGCGATTCACATTATTATTTTTACCGTTTATCTAGTTGGTTTGTATTTTTTCTACCAATCATTATTAAAAATTAGCCGCCAAGAAATATTTTCTAAAATTACTCTACTTTTTTATTCTCTTAGTTTTATTCATGTGTTTCAACTTTATGCTATCTGGAACTTTCAAGAAGTATGCTTATTTACTTTTCTGTCTTTAAGCTTCTATACTTTGACGGTTAATAAATACCCCCTCTCATTTTTATTTTATCTTTTGGCCCTACTATCAAAAGAAACAGCTGTTTTTTTTCCCATATTCATATTTATTGTTCTTATAGCAAAAAAAATACTAAAGCTTAAAGCAAATCTAAGCTGGAAACCGAGTTATCTTATTCTAATTACGGCAACTGCGTTTATTTTTGGCTTACTTATAAAATACGAAATCTCAAAATTTGCTCAAAATCCACTTTATGCCATTCACTTAAGTCCAAGGTTAATAATCAATAACCTAATGTGGTTGGGATTATGGAGTCTGGGATTACCAAATTATCTGCCAGATTACTTAACAAGTATTTTCTCTTTGCCAACACCAAACTTCTACAAAACCCTGCTTAACACACAAAACCGACTTTATTTTTACTTTATTCTAGCTTATCTAATTAGCTTCTTTATCAGTACAATATATTTACTGGTTAAGCGGCCAAAAGTATATCGCCAGTTGCTCTGGGGACTATTTTTGGGAGGGATTTTATTTACTTTATTTAATTTACCTACTCTACCCACAATTCATAAAACTATGATTAGATTAATGGTGCCATTAGTTTTTGTGTCAATGTTTCAAGGCTACGTCACAAGCCAACTATGGCAAAAAAAAGGGTTTGGTAGGGCTTTAGCCTCAGTCTTAATCTTTATTTATTTGTTTGCCAATTATTTTGGAACAGTTGTCCACGAAAGCGCCAGCACCTTTAGATTAGAAAGTAATATCTACTATAAATCAAAAGCTTATTTTGATGAACATCGAAACGAAGTCTTAAAAAATGATACTGTCTACATTAAAGATTATCGTAAAAAAGCAAATCCGTGGGGCGGCTCAAAAAAACTTCACGACACTTACTGGGGGCAAAACTTTGTCCAATACTTATTTCCAGAAAAAAAGATAACTATGGTTTTTGCTTTTCAAAACCCAAAAATACCTAAGAAGGCCTTTGTGGTTTCCTCCTCAAAGCTACTGCCATACTAATAGTTAAAACAGCAAAACTTAGGAGTGACAAATGGTCAGCAAATTTTCGTACTAGTGTTTGCTTAAAAGAAAAGTTTAGCAAGTGTTTGCCTTTGGGCAAAGTAACTCTAATTAATCTCATACTATTGTTATTAGAGATCAATAAAGGTTTTTTATTAATAAAAGCCTGCCAACCGGGAAAATAATAAGTATTAAGTTGAAAAACTGTCTTTGTTTTGGCGTTTACTAAATACTGTTTCTCTTGAAAATTATTTTTCTGACCTTTAACCGTTGCTTTCCCTCTAACAATTTTAAAGCTTTTTTTAGGCAAATCTTTTTCATCTATGGCCAATGTGGTTACTCCTAATTCATTTTTTTTAGTCGTCACTCCCTTGGGTACAAACTCAAATGAGGTTTTACTAATAAGCCACTGCCGTTGCCTAAGATTGGTTAATTGTTGGTCCGTGGTTTGATATGTCGTTTGCGGCCGAAAAAGTAAATGGTATTTATAAACCAAAACCAGTACCATAAACAAGAGAAAACTCTGGCTAATTTTTCTCCAAAACTTATTTTTAATTATACTATCCAGCCAAAGAAAAACTGACACCCCAACCACACTTAAATAAAAGTTTGCGAAAGTAAAAAATCGCCATGGAAATTGCAAGTACCACAAATACTTAACTCTATCCCAAATAAACTGAGAGTAAGGCAGGCTCATAAAATAGCTAAATATCAGCAGTCCCAAATTAAAGCCAACTAGCAACAGAGTTTTTCGTATCTTAAATTTCGGTCTTTTTAAAGACAAAATAATACCACTAACTATAGAAATAGCCAAAAACAAAAGATAATACTTACCTACTTGATAACTAAAACCGTCCTCAACTCCAGCTGTTGAGCCACCAAAACCCCAGGGGGAATAGTACAACTGCTTCAGCTTCACAAAGTGTAATTGGTAGTTGTAGAGTTCTCGAGTTAATATATCCTCTACTAAAGTATACTTTTTTTCCAACAGGGACGGTAACCAAAAAAAAGCTGATAAACCAAGTCCTAATATTAAACCAGCCAGTTGACTTATCCAAGTTTTAAACCAGTTTTTGCTGAAAAAAATAGTAAGTAAAAAATAGGCGCCAACAAAAAATATTGATGGAAAAGCAATTAACGGATGACAAAGTAGTAAGAAAGCAAAACTTACTCCCAAACCCATAATCCTAAGTAAACTCGGCTTATTAATTATCTTATGTAAAAAATAGGCCACCAAAGGGAACAAGCTGTAGCTAAAAAATTCGGCAAATGCTCCCCTAACATAGATAGTAATAGCATGGTAAAAAGTATAAGTAAAAAAAATAGAAACTAAGAGAGAATAACGACGAGAGAAATATAGTCTGGCATATAAATAACTACTAAACCCTCCCAATATAAATCCAAAAATTAGCATTAATTTTATAGAGTCTATTATTGAGAATCCTAGTCGCACAAAAAATTCAGCAATGTAATAAATAAGCGGCGGATAAAAATTAAAAAGTGGGTAACCAAACCCAAAGCCCAAGTCATCCACCCAGCGTGGATACAAATAACCTTGACTAATACCTTTATTAAGCAAAAAAAGCCTTACTGGATGCTGAATATCGTGCATATTAAAATATCCCGAACTCAAAAGCGGTAAAATTGCCAAAGCTGGAACAAAAATTAATGCTATGATTATGCCTACCTTTTTCATAAAATTGATTATATAAAATGAAAGACATTAAGCGTAAAGGATTATTGGGGGTTATTTTTTTTCTAGGGAACAGCTCTTATGCCGCAGCGCTGGGGCTGGTAGCTAACTTAATCTTTACTATTTTTCTTACTCCGGCAGAGTATGGACTGTATTTTATTGTTTTGTCGCTTATTACTATATTCAACTATTTTACTGACCTGGGCTTAGCTGCAGCTCTGATTCAGAAAAAAAGTCCCAAGGAAGAAGAGTTCTATACTGCCTTTACCATTCAATTTTTTTTGGTTACCATAGTTGTTTTTGTTGGCTTGCTTTTTAGCCCTCTAATTAGCTCTTGGTATCGTTTTAATTCCACTGGCCTACATCTTTACTGGGCTATGCTTTTTTCCTTATTTTGCTTGTCTTTCAAATCAGTTCCCTCTGTTAGGTTAGAGCGAAAGCTTGACTATTCTAAAATTGTTCTTACCCAGATAATAGAAAATACCCTGTTTTATGGTATCAGCATTGTCTTAATGCTTCTTGGTCTGCGAATTTATGCTCTGGTGGTTGCAATCATTTTCCGTTCAATTGCTGGTGTTGGCCTAATATATTGGTTTACCCGCTGGCGGCCGGCTCTTTTTCTAAACATAAAATATGCTCGTGGTATTTTGAGTTTTGGCCTTCCTTTCCAAGCCAATGTTTTGCTAGCGTTTGTTAAAGACGACCTTCTTAATTTATATATGGCTCAACGGCTAGGACTTTCAGGAATTGGCTATATTGGCTGGGCCAAAAAATGGGCTGAGGCAGGCTTACG
>CAZEVA010000014.1:0-2815 GCA_964515585.1 uncultured Gammaproteobacteria bacterium
AAGCATTTTGGGGGGAGTTATTATTAAGTTCGAAGGCTTCTACCTTGACTTCTCGCTAAAAAATAAGTTAAAAGAGATTGTTGATAGTTTAAACTAAAAAAGGGCGAAAGATGAATAAGACAAAAAATATAGTAAATACAGTAATTCAGGAAATCTCAGCCTATCACAGTAAGGCCGCAAGTACCCAAAGTGGGGAAATAACCCAGCTTTATGATGGTATTGCTATTGTTACCGGCTTGCCTGAGGCAGAGTATTATGAAAGTGTTGAATTAGGTAGTGGTATTAGGGGTATGGTCTTAGATTTGCAGGAAGAAAATGTTGGTGTTCTTGTTTTTGGCGACTATCAACGCCTTGAGGTTGGCGACAGAGTCACTCTATCAAAAAAGATAATGAGCGTTCCGGTATCTGGCAAAATGCTTGGGCGGGTAATTGACCCACTTGGCCAGCCGCTTGATGGGCTGGGAATGATAAAAACCAAAACCGAGAACAAAGTTGAGAGAATTGCTCCGGGAATAATTTCTCGTAAGCGAGTTTCTGTGCCACTACAAACTGGAATTAAGGCTGTTGACAGTTTAATTCCAATTGGGCGAGGTCAACGTGAGCTTATTATTGGTGATCGCTCAACCGGGAAAACAACTATGGCCATTGACACCATTATTAATCAGGCCAACCAAAACGTAGTTTGTATTTATGTTGCTATTGGCCAAAAAGAATCAACAATTGCCCAAATTCAGAGTCTTCTGGCCGAAAAGGGAGCTTTAGAGTATTCAATAATTGTAGCTGCCTCAGCCGCCAGTCCGGCTAGCCAGCAGTATTTGGCGCCATACTCTGGCACTGCTTTGGCAGAATACTTTTTGGAAAAAGGTCGTGATGTTTTAATTGTGTACGACGACTTAAGTAAGCATGCCTGGAGTTATCGCCAGATTTCTCTGGTTCTCAAACGGCCGGCTGGTCGAGAAGCCTATCCGGGTGATGTTTTTTATTTGCATTCTCGACTTTTAGAGCGCAGTTGTCGTTTAAGTGATAAACAGGGCGGGGGTTCGATTACCGCTTTACCTATTGTAGAAACACAGGAGGGTGATATTTCAGCTTATATTCCCACAAACATTATCTCTATTACCGATGGTCAGATATATTTGGAAAAAGAACTTTTTAATGCCGGTATGCGTCCGGCTATTAATGTTGGCGCTTCTGTCTCTCGGGTTGGCTCTTCAGCACAAATTAAAGCTATGAAACAGGTGGCCGGCAAGCTCAAGGGCGAATTAGCTCAATATCGAGAGTTAGCGGCCTTTTCTCAGTTTGCCTCTGATCTAGACGCACAAACAAAAAAAATTCTTAATCGTGGGGCTCGAATGTATGAGATTCTCAAACAAGACAAAAATGAACCAATGCCGGTAGAACAGCAGGCTGTTGCTATCTGGTTAGGAACTAAGGGCTACACCGAAGAGATTGAACTTAGTGAGGTAAAAAGATTTGAATGGGAGTTTCTTTCCTTACTTAGGGCAGAAAAAAGCGGTTTAATTGACGACATCAAAAATAAAAAAGAAATCACCGATTCTACTGATAAGAAGCTTCAAGCCTTTGCCCAAGACTTTATTAAAATATTTTCCAAAAAAGAATAATGAATATTCGCAGTCTTAAAAATAAAATTAAGTCAATTGGCAATGTTGGCCAAATCACCAGAGCTATGCAGTTAGTTTCGGCTGTGAAAATGAAAAAAAGCCAAGACAGGGCCAATCAGGGCAAGCCTTATCAGGAGGCGCTTCAGGCAACAATAAAAAAAATTATTTTCTCTGGTCAACAGATAGAACATCCTCTTACCCTTGAGAAAAAGGATTTATCATTACCAAAGCTAGCTATTGTAATTTCCTCAAACAAAGGTCTTTGTGGTGTTTTTAATTTTAATTTATTTAAGTTTCTAGATGCTGAGCTTGGTGGTAATCTTAAAAATTATCAATTTGTGGTAATGGGAGTAAAAGCACAGCAATTTTTATTTCACTACGGAGCCAATATTGTTGCTGACTTTTCTAATAAGCTCCCTTTTGAAGACAATGTTAACGCAATTTATGACCTAATAATTGATGCTTTTAAAAATGACCAAGTTAGCGAAGTTAGTCTCTATTACAACAGCTTTATTAGTAGTTTGGTTTATCAGCCAACCAAGAAAATACTGCTCCCTTTGGATATAGCAAACTTTACCAGCGAAGAAGAAAAAATTAAACCCGAAGACTATCAGGTTGAACCGGATGCTTTTAAAGTTCTTAGCGGTTTGTTTAATTTCTATATCGAAAGTACAATAAGAGAAGCTATTAGAGAAAGTGAGGCCTCTGAGCACTCTGCCAGAATGATTGCTATGAAAAATGCTACTGACAACACTACCGATTTGGTTAGCCGCCTAAGTTTGCTAAACAACAGTTTGCGGCAGGCTCGAATTACAAACGAATTATTAGATATGAACACAGCTAAATTAGCAGTTTCCTAAAAAATTATGACGCAAGAGAATTTTGGGGTTATTAAAGCGATAAGAAGTGTGGTTATTGATATTGATTTTACTAGTCAGCTACCTCAGGTTTACGATGCCTTGTTTATTAAAACAAAAAATAAACGTATTGTTTTAGAAGTACAGTCTCTGCTTTCTCCTAACCGAGTGCGAGCAATTGCTTTGGGCAGTACCGATGGTCTTCGTCGGGGAATGAAGGTTTACAATACTGGAAAACCAATTCACGTTCCGGTTGGCAAAATGACTTTAGGGAGAATTTTTAATGTTTTTGGAGCCCCTGTTGATGAGTTAGGCGAAGTTAAGGCAAAAAAATAT
>CAZEVA010000015.1:0-8129 GCA_964515585.1 uncultured Gammaproteobacteria bacterium
TACAAAAGGCTTTTTCGGGCAGATAGCGTGGTTCAATACACTTGCGGCAACTTGTATGCCGCCTTAGAAAAAAAACAGGCGGCTTTGGATTGTTACCGCCGGGCTTACCTTTGGAACCCTTATGTAAACTTTGATCTTTACCGCAAAATTTATGCTTTGGAAAACGAGCTTAATCACCCTCAAACTGCTCGAGACTTTCTCAAAGATTACCAAAGCAGAGTGAAAAAACTGCCTCAGGATAACTCATATTTCACTAGGATAATCAAAAACGACTGGCGGGAGTTTAACAGATAATAGCGCCAGACAGCAACCTAACTATCACCTCCCCCAAAGGGGGACACGGCAGGGGTGATGTTTGATGAGCTAAATTCCATCCCCGAATTGGAATTATGCACTCCCGATGTGCGTGGATTAAATCTCGCGAATCACATCAAAGCCTTTATAGCTCCCTACTACTGCATAACCGATAATTGTTTTAATCCCTATTTGCTCCTTGAGCTTACGCGCTGCTTCGTTCAGCGTAGCTCCAGAACCGATAGCATCGTCGACAAGTAAAACTTTACTGTATGCTTTTATACCTGGGGGTAAAAATAAAGTTTCCTCAACATTAATGATCCTTTCCTCTAGTTTATTTAGACTTTTTTGGGCAACCGGGATATCTCTATAAAGCTTTATAAAGCTATGTTGTGGAGTTTTCAAATTGAGCGTTGTGGAAAATTCCTTCATCAATTGTAGTTTACGAGGAATGGTGGGCGGAATAAAAAAAATCGCTTGCAGATTATTATCCTTAATAAGTTGTGCTATTTTTGGTTTTGCTTTCTGAACAACTCTACTGGTTATTGACAGTTTTTGACTTTGCTTGGCAAGAAGTACTAGTTGACCCAGCTTGGTTTTGCCAAATTTGGGCAAACTATAGAAATCCTGGCAAAAAATTTGCTTAAGAAATACTTCTTTGAAAGTAGATTGTAGCTTGTTGGTGCAATCGAACAGGACTTGATGATTAAGGCGCTTATTAACAGCCAGGCGCAGTTTTTGATACTCATGGGCAAGCTTTGGCAAATTACCTTGTTGACCAGTGTTAGAGCACCACGCGGCAAAGCCTTTGCTACCGGAAAGGAACTCCCCGCTAGGTGAAAGATAGAGGTAGTTTTCCTCCAGAAAGTTTTGCAGTTGTGCTCCTAGATGGGGCTGATCATGATAGGTTTTGGAAGTCACCGAGTAGTAAACCAAGGGAGGCTTGCCAATTTTGGTTACTCTCCCCTCATAAACAAGTTTTTTTAGTTGTTTGTGAAGAGCAACTGAACTAAGCCCCAATTCTCTAACCAAATCATGAACTCGCAGGCGGCCAGCCTTCTTGAGCAAAGTAATAATTTTCTGGCTGGTATTTGTTTTCATAGTTTATAGTTTACAGTAAACTATAAACTATGTCAACCATTCCCTACTCTAAAACCCCTTATAAATGCTGTTTAGATTGTAAGACCAGCCTAACTATCACCTCCCCCAAAGGGGGACGCCCCGGGGATGATGTTTGATGAAATTCCATCCCCGAATTGGAATTACGCACTCCCGATGTGCGTGAATTTGTTTGTTTGGATAATAGACTTAAGGTGGGTAAAATAGTATAATTTCATCAATGATTATTATTCTAAATGAAAAAATTACACCTGAGAAATTAGAAAAAGCTAAAGAAGCTTATCCAGATTACATCAAGACTGTGGTTGACATTGAAAAAAAAATTTTGGCAGTGGGCGGAGAGTATCATATTGACTGTGAAGAAGTGCTTTTGCAAAATGGGTCGCTGCAGGAGAATTTGTATGGCGGTGGCTGGCGCATCAGTAGCAAACAGATAGAATACACTGCCCTTAGCAATTACAAACCGGCTCTAGGGCGACTAACTTATGAAATCAGTGACCCCAAAATTAGAAAGCTGCTGGAAAAATTGACCAGGCAGTTTTTAGAAATATGAGAGATAAAAAATTTTACATAAGGGCCGTAAAAATGGATCTTTTGAGAACAACCCGGGTTGTAGCCAATCTTAAACATTCTATTAACGAGAATACGGCCAAAGAGTTTTTACTTCATGCCCTAAAAGATCTTGAAAAAAACAAGCTTAGCCCAAGAGAAAAAGAGCTAAAACAAGAGTTAGTCAAACTATCAAGAAGTATTTCTCATGTTCTTAATGATCCGCACAAAAGACTGCGCTGGGCTGAGAAAGTGCTAACCGTAAGCTGTAGGCTGTAAGGCCAGCCTAACTATCACCTCCCCCAAAGGGGGACACGGCAGGGGTGATGTTTGATGAAATTCCATCCCCGAATTGGAATTACGCACTCCCGATGTGTGTAACTAAAGAGTGATATTTGGCAATTATAGAAAACGAGCAAGAACTGCCTTCATATAGGACTGGTATGGTATGTCCCTTTTGTTAGCTTCTGTTTTAATCTTTTCTAACAAACTTACCGGCAAACGCAGGGAGATAGTTTTAGTTGACGGCTTCAGGTTTGAAAAAACCCGATTATGAACACCCTTATCCCAATCAACATACTCTGTGCTATCATGTTTAGCCCAAAACTTTCTTTCATCGGCCTCATTCTGAAAAATAGGGATTTTTTTAAGCTTTTTCATATATTTTCCTTTCTTTTTTATTCATGTCGCGGGCAGAAATTATTCTAATTTTTCTGGCCCTAACAGTAAAACTGATAAATAAACTCCTGCTACTGTTGGTTTGTCCTAAGCAAAAAAACCGACTCTCTTTGGCAGAATGCTTGACGTCCTCAGCTACAAGTAGCGGCATATTAAAAAACACCTCTTCTGCCTCCTCGTTTTTAACAAAATGCTTTTCCCAATTTTTGTTTGAGTTTCCACTGTCCCACTCAAACTTAACTACATTTTTTATTAATTCCTCAAGCCGCATTGTATATTATGATAATATACATTATCAAATTTGTCAAGAAGGTAATAAAGCCCTACACACCAGCCTAACTATCACCTCCCCCAAAGGGAGACACAGCAGGGGTGATGTTTGATGAAATTCCATCCCCGAATTGGAATTACGCACTCCCGATGTGTGTGAATTTGTTTTACGATATAATAAAGTGATGTTTGAGACGGTGAAGCAGCTTCTAATCCTCACTTCTAAATCAAAGAAAATTTGGATTGTGCCAATTATTCTACTTCTGATTATTATTGCCCTGCTGGTAATTAACGCCCAAATTTCACCATTGCCGATTTTTATCTATCCGATAATATGAAAAAATTTATAAAAAAAATAAATTTGTTTTTTGTAAACATTATTTTGGTAGTTTTTTATCTGGGTTTTTTTGGACCAGCAAAAATCTTACGTCTAATTTTCTCAAAACAATTAGACAAAAAAAATACCTACTGGCAGACTACCAAATTAAATACTAATCTGGACTCTGCTTTCTGATGAAAATTTTGGGGATCTCGGCCTATTATCACGACTCAGCTGCGGTTCTAGTTATTGACAACAAGGTAGTGACGGCTTTAGAAGAAGAGCGATTTACTAGAGTGAAGCACGACAATAGCTGGCCTACCCAAGCCATTTCGGAGTGCTTGCTACTTAATAAAATTAAAATTCAAGACCTGGACTGCGTTGCTTATTATGAAAAGCCGTTGTTAAAATTTGAACGAATTCTAGATACCTTCATTAAAACATATCCTCTCTCTTTGCGGCCCTTTGTGCAAACAATGCCCGAATATTTAACTCACAAACTGAAAATTGAGCAAACCATTCGCAAATTGGGATACCAGGGCCAAATTAAATTTGTGCCGCATCACTTGAGCCATGCCGCCGCCGGATACTATAGCTCTAACTTTGACGAGGCGGCTATTTTAACTGTTGACGGCGTTGGTGAATACCAAACAACAGCTCTTTGGCAGGGAAAAAACAAACAGCTAGAACTCTTGGCTGAGCTTAATTTTCCGCATTCTTTAGGCCTGTTTTACTCCACTTTAACCGCTTTTTTGGGCTTTCGGGTGAACAACGATGAATACAAAGTGATGGGACTCTCGGCCTATGGCAAGCCCCGATACGTGAATAAATTGAAAAAACTTATTGATCTAAAACCTGACGGTAGTTTTACATTGAATATGAAATTTTTTTCTTTTGAATATTCAGGCTCAATGTGGAGCCAGGATTTGCAAAAGTTATTGGGCCGGCCACGGCAACCAAAAGACAAGATTTTGGCCAAGCATCGTGATTTGGCCGCCAGCTTGCAGGCTTTAACTGAGGAAATATATTTTAAAATTTTAAACCATTTATTTAAGTTAACTAAAACTGAAAACCTGTGCCTCTCGGGCGGTGTAGCTTTAAACGCTTTAGCTAACGGAAAAATCTATAACCAAACACCATTTAAAAAAGTACATATTTTGGGCCCCAGCGGCGACAGTGGCACGGCTATTGGCGCGGCGCTCTACAGCTATTATCAACAAAAACCGCAAGCCAAACGCCAAAGAATTACCAACCTGTATTTGGGCACGCAAACCACCCGCTCAACCATCCGCAAATTACTAAACAAACATCAGCTTGAATACAAACGCTTTAGTAGCCAAAAAGAGCTGATAAAAACAACAGCCAAACTGCTTAGCGATAACAAAATAGTCGGTTGGTGGCAGGGCAAAATGGAGTTTGGGCCGCGCGCTTTGGGGCACCGCTCAATTCTGGCCAACCCCAAACGAAAAAACATGAAAGATAAAGTCAATATTATTAAACGCCGTGAGTTCTACCGCCCTTTTGCCGCCTCAGTGCTTCAGGAACATGTGCATGAGTTATTTGAAGTGCCAGAGAAAAATTACTTTTCTCCATTTATGAATTTTTGTTTTCAAGTGAGGCCTAGTGCCCGCAAACTGATTGCCTCAATTGTGCACGCGGACAACTCCTGCCGCATTCAAACTGTGAATCGGCGTGACAACGGTATTTATTATGATTTAATAAGCGAATTTTACCGCCTCACCGGCATCCCTGCTGTTTTAAACACCAGCTTTAATCTTTCCCATGAGCCTATTGTTGAAAATCCAGAACAGGCCATTTTCGACTTTTTAAATACTCAGATGGACGGCTTGGTAATTGAAAACTATCTTATCTTCAAAAATTGATTGCTAGAAAAGCCTTACGCACTCCCGATGTGCGTGGATTCCATCCCCGGATTGGAACGTTTTGGACGTGACTTTTATTGCGCTTATGCATTGCGCTTACGCACTCCCGATGTACGTGGATTTTAGTTCGGCAATTGTGAGGCGTTTCTCTTTTTTTAATTTTCTTATTTTTTTTATTCTCTCTATAGCCTTTTGATCATATAGCTGATAACCACCACGTGAAAAATCCTTTACCTTAAGAAGGCCTTGTTTTGTCCAAAATCTTATTGTTGATACAGTTTCGTTTGTTCTTTTTGCTAGTTCGCCAATTTTCATCAATTGCTCTGGCACTGAGGAGGTTTTTTTAAACTTTCCTTTTAAAGCTTTTAAGAAGGTATCCAAAGACTTATCTATCGCTTTAAACATGAAATAATAATAATCTGATAAATTTTGAGTTAGCTGGCCTCTCTCAATTGAACTAATATACTGTTCTCTGTTTTCCTTTTTTATGATTGTGGGCGGATATCCAGAAATAATTAAGATTAGGTTCATTAACAGGCGTGCACAACGGCCATTGCCATCGGTGAAGGGGTGAATGCTTACTAATTTGAAATGGGCGTCGACTGCAGTTTTGATGATGTTATCGCTAGAATGATGGAGCCAAGAAAAAAAATCATCCACTAATTCGGGAACTTTGAGAGGATTGGGCAAGGTTACTCTTGAGCCGGCAATTCTTACTGTCGTACTCCGATAGACACCGGCATTTGTGGTATCGATGTCTCGAAGAATAATGGCGTGTAAATCAAGAAGAATTCGTTTATTAATTTCTTTGGCACTATTAAGATTTAACAACTTAATATACTCATAGGCTTTGGCATGGTTAACGGCTTCAAGATGTTCGGTAATTGACTTGCCTTTAACTGTAATGCCTTTTTCAACAATCTGGGCTGTTTGCTGACGAGTGAGAGTGTTGCCTTCGATTGCGTTTGACGAATAAGTAAGCTCGATTTTATACCACTGCTCCATATTTTCAATAAATACCTTGGGGAATGGCTTATATTGATCAAGCTGCTTTTTCTTATCAGTGATATTTTTAAGTATACTTTCCATATACCATAAAGTATAACGTAATGCTTTGTGGTTGTCAAATTCCATCCCCGGATCAAATTCCATCCCCGAATTGGAACGTTTTGGATTACGCACTCCCGATGTGCGCGGATTTATTAAATTAAACATAGAATAATGATAAAATTATTTTATGGTAATCAGCGAAAAACAAATTCAGCAGATAATAGATTCTTTTTCCATTGGTAAATTAACCAAAAGTTATCAACTGGATAGTATTATTTATACTAAAGCAGAAAACAAAATACTAATACAAAGACATGTTGTTGAAACCTCTCATGGGCTATTTTTTTTATGTGGTTCAAAGGATAAGGCCTTTCAACATCTTTGGTGGTCTTTAGGAAAAAATAAATTTACTGATGTCTTAAAAAAGATAGCGGGTATAGAATACGCGAAAAGCCTTAAGACTCAACCGCATAAAACAGACGCTGATCATAGATTTGACTGCTACTTTGTTTTGTTTGCTCTCTAAAAAAATAAGGGGGCTAAAAAAATATCTTTGACATTTAAGCCCAAAGCCTAATCTAATAATCTTACACTCCCCGATGTATGCAAATTCCATCCCCGAATTGGAATAGGTTGGTTTAACAGGCTTACGCACTCCCGATGTGCGTGAGGGTAAATTAAGGACGAAATCCGGGCTTATTTTAATGTTACAAACTCTAAAAAATTTTCGTGGTTTATTGTTTTATATGTGCTTCCCGGATAAGTTTTTTTCCAGCTTTCCGGCTCTGACGCATATTTCTTTTTCCACTTAAATTCATAACCATGTAATTTGCCGCCATATTCTTCTATATAATCTAGCTCAGCCCCAGAATGCAATCTCCAAAAATACGAATTACAAAAATGAAAAGTGTAATTATTATGCTTTAGTCTTTCATTTACTAAGAAATTTTCCCAAAGCTGGCCCTTATCTTGGCGAGAATCAAGCAAATTAAAATTTTCAATAAGAGCATTACGAATACCTAAATCATAAAAATATATCTTATCCATTTTCATAACTTCTTTACGTAAATTTCTGGAGAAAGCAGAAAGTTTGAAAATAATGAATGACTTTTGTAATAAATCTAAATAGTTATTAACCGCATCCCGACTAATACTGAGCTGAGTGGCTAATTCCTGAATTGATACTTCGTGGCCAATTTGAAAAGCAATGAGTTTTAATAGCTGTTTAATTTTTGAGTGATACTTGATACTGGCAAAAGCAAAAATATCTTTAAATAAATATGCGCCTGTTATTTGCTGCAAATATCTTTGTTTTTCCAAATATCCATTAGTAGTTATTACCTCAGGATAAGAACCATAAACCAACCTTTCTTCTAAATTATTTAGAAGCTCTAATTTGCTATTTTCTTTGGATAATTCTAAATAAGAAATAGGATACAAAATATAGTTCCAAGAACGACCAGTTAACGGCTCATTGATTTTATTAGCTAAATCAAAGGACGAAGAGCCAGTAACTATTATTTTTGTTTGTGGGAGATGATCATAAATTAATTTTAGATTAAGACCTATCTGATCTATATACTGCGCTTCATCAATAAAAAGGAGTTGAGAACCACCTATTAGAGACCTTAGTTTATTAACATCTCTACTGGACAAAATACTTTGGTACTTAATTTGCTCAGCATTAACTTTTAAGCTTTTAAAATTAAGCTCATCAAGAATTTTATTTACTAACGTAGTCTTGCCAACTTGCCTTGGACCATAAATAATTACTATTTTTCTGCCTGTTTTTAAATCATCTTTAATTTTTTGGCTAATCTGCCTACTAATATACATACAAATATTTTAGCTCATTTGTGCAGAATAATCAACACAAATAGCGCGATTTGCGAGGGTGAATCAGCGGAAATCCAGCTATTTGCCCAGATCTTATGCAATGCTGAAATGATTTTCATTGCTATTTATCA
>CAZEVA010000016.1:0-5353 GCA_964515585.1 uncultured Gammaproteobacteria bacterium
ACACGTCTCTTTACACCCAGTAATTCCGGATAACGCTTGTGGCCCTCGTATGACCGAGGCTTCTGGCACGAAGTTAGCAGCCACTTTCTAGCAAGGTACCGTCAATCCCGACGTTACGTCGGGACTTCTTCCCTTGCCACAGCGGTTTACGACCCAAAGGCCTTCTTCCCGCACGCGGTGTCGCTGCGTCAGGCTTTCGCCCAGTGCGCAATATTCCTGGTTGCTGCCTCCCGTAGGAGTGAGGGCCGTGTCTCAGTCCCTCTCTGGCTGTCCGTCCTCCCAGACCAGCTACCCGTCATCGGCTTGGTAGGCCATTACCCCACCAACAACCTGATAGGCCGCGGGCTCCTCCCTAAGCGAGCAGTTACGCCCTTTTTTCTTGCGAAAACATAAGGTATTACCCCGGCTTTCGCCGAGCTATTCCTTACTTAGGGGCAGATTCCCACGTGTTACTCAGCCGTCCGCCACTGAACTTCCCCTTGCGGAGAAATCCCGTTCGACTTGCATACCTAAAGCACACCGCCAGCGTTAATCCTGAGCCATGATCAAACTCTTAAAAATGTGTTCCGACTTGTTTACAACGTCGGAGCGTTATTTTTAGAGTTAAACATACTACTTAAAAAAAGCACTCAAACTTTTGTCCCGACGTGACATCGGGACTTAGTCTCGCTAAATCCGACGTTACGTCGGATAATCGAGACTACAGCGTCTTGCGCTCAGATTACTACTGTTTGCTTGTTAAGGAACTGTTAAAAAGAAATCTTTTTAACGAGAGCTATTATTTTAACTGTTACTGATAAAATAAGCAACCACTAATTTCTGCAGACATCGGGAGTGTGTTAGCGCATATTAGAGCCTACTTTTGTTGGAGAGTAACCAAATGGGTCACTTCTTTTGAGCTGTAAAGGTATTCTTGGCCATTAAATGTTAATCCTGCCTGGCCGCCGCCAGCTAAATTTAACACTTTTTGGGGGTTAATATTTAATTCTTTTAAAACTGTCTCGACCCGGGCCCTATCTGCCGCTTTGAATACTAAAACTACCATTCTGCCATTTTGGTCTACTGCCACAACTGTGCGTGCCCGAGCATGGTTTAATTCGCGCTTTTCATAGATATTGTTAGCAGTAATTACTGTTTTTGCCTGGCTTTCCAAAAATTCTGCCGGAGAGAAAGGATTTATTTCTGCATGGTCAGAAAATATTTCCAACATATTCATTTCTATCCCTGGCTTGTCGTGATTTTTTAACCAATTATTACTGGCCAGTTTTTCGGGATCACCAAAAATACTTCCGTTAGCCTTGAAGGGAAACTCCAATATTCCGCCTTGATAATGAGTGCCGCCAAAAGCTGCCAAAGCGTTCTCACTTAATTGCTCAAAACTAATAAAATTTGGAGCCGTATTTATCCGGGCATCTAGTTTGCTCAAGTCAAAAACTGCTACTAATACGTCGTTCTTGTTTTGCCAAAGTTCTGCTCCCTGCGTTTCGTTAACCATTTGAAAATTTTCGGGAATAGTAACTTCTTCTTCAACTTCAATTTTGCCTGCAAAACGCTCCGCATAAGTCTGCGGAGAATACTGTTGCCAAGTTTGCAAAACCAAATCGGCATACGAAGAATAGAAGTATTCATGATAATGAATTGGTTCGTCGGAGCCAAAATAGCCATTTAGCGCCTCTACCAAATTACCCTCAGACTGCTCTAGTTCTTTGTTTAAAACTTGATAACCATTTATAATGTTGGTTTCCGGATCAAGAAGTTCTTTAGTGGACGGACGGCTGGGAATAATTTCCTTGGGCATTACTTGCATTAAGCCAACAGCACCGCTACCAGAAATGGCTTCTGGGTTACCTTTACTTTCTACATACATAATCGCTGCCGCAAGTTCGGGCGGGATTTCGGCTTGCTCGCCCTGTAGCACCAATAATTCCTCCCATTGCTTAATACTTTCCGGAAAATTGCCGGCTAACAACGCTTCAGATTCACCTGGTTTTACTTCCTTAGAAGAACCAACAGCACCCTCAACTGTCCATGTTATTGGGGATATATTTTGTGATGGTTCTGCTTTTACTGGAGAGCGCATTAAGTGGCGCATTCCCAAAACCCCTGCAACCAAGATAGTTGCTGTTATTACACTGGGGATATCCTTGCGGCCAATTCTTTCTGCCTTCATATCCTTTATTAAGTAATAATTTACCTAACTAGATTTCCTAGGTGCTGACTTATTTGCCATGCTTGAGAAACAAAAGCGATTCCTGCTATTCCAAAAGCACGCATAATATTTGGATTATTATCAATAAATTCAATATGATCTCTTCTGTAGTCCATCAAGTTTTTTTCTTGAGAATTTAGCGCCTGTACAAACGATTCAGGAATGGCTACAGCAGTTGCTGCAACTTTACCGCTAGTTAACACTATGCCATCAACAAGATTGGCCACACCTACAATTCCTTGAGAAATACGAGAAATCGATTGTTTGAAATTTCGACTAATAAGTTCGTTAGTGGTTCCCTTTTTGCTTTCCATTTCTGTATAAATATCAGACGCTCTTTTTCCATTCTCTATATCTTTTTTTATCTTTCTCTGTTGTCTTTTACTTAAATTATAAGATTCTTGAAGAGCAGATACTAAACTCTCTCTTGAACTATTTTCAGGATTTTTCATAATTATTTTATTATTGAAATTGTAATGATAGTAAATTATATAGGATACTTTATCCTATGTCAAATTTTAGATTTCCAGTAAAACTCACGTCCAATCCGTTCCAATTCGGGGATGGAAATGGAAAATAAGAGGCTAGAACTTGCTGAATTTAATCATCACTTTAGCTAGAGCTTCGGGGTGCTCGCTTAGCCAGCCCAAACCACGAATAACACTATATTCTGGCTCATTGGCAGTGGCTACCTTTAATTTGAGTTCTCGGCTAAAATAAGTGTCTAAGTCAACAAAGTTTGCCGCCATTCCCGAAACAATCAAACCATGCGTGCGCAAATCTTTAATCAACTCAGGTGGGGTTTCCTCAACCGCTTCTTTAATTAGGTCCAGCACTTGGCCAAAATAAGGATAAAGTGGCTCCAGCAATATTTTTTTCTTAATTTTAATTGATTTGGGCATCCCGGATTCCAGCGAGCGGCCACTTATTTCAATTAAGTCGGCACTTTCTTTTACTAATGAACCTAGAAGTAATTTTAGGTCTTCAGCAGTTTTTTCGCCAATTAGTAAACCATAGCGTAATCTGAGATAATTTATCAGTGCACGGCTATGATCCTGGCCGCCAACCGAGAGTATTTTTGACAAAACCACTCCGCCTAATGAAATTAACGACACCTCAGTAGTGCCACCGCCAATATCAGCCAAAAAGGTTCCTACATTTTCCATTACTGGCGATTTTAGGCCAAAACCTGCCGCTAGCGGCGTTTCCACCAAGAAAACTTCTTTGGCACCAATCTTTTTCCCTACTTCCACTACCGCCATCTCCTCTACTTCAGTAAGCCCCAAAGGAACACTAAACAACATATTAAAGCGAGTAAGCAGCCGATTTTGAAAATAAGGCTCCGTTGCTTTGACAATCTCTTTCTGGAGAAAATATAAAACAGCATCAAAGTCGGAAACTCGCCCCCGTTCAATTGGATTGGAAACCAACAAATTCGGCGGAGTTTTGCCAAGCATATCATAAGCTTCGTCGCCGCAGACAATGAATTCATCTTTTTTAACGTTTTTAACTACGCAGGTTTTCTGCCGATTAACTATACCCTTGCCCTGCAGATAAATTCGCAAATTTGTGCTTCCCAAATCCACCGCCAAAAAGGGAGGTTTTTTAAACAAATTACCAATCCAGCCAGTAATAAAGCTCTGAAAATCAACTTGAGTTCCTCGCCTTCTACGCATATCTAGTAGTATACAGAAATTGGCAATTTATTATAATGGCTTTATGCAAAATTTTGTTTACTTTGTTGTTGGCGTTCTTTGTGTTTTGGTCCCCTTGGTCTTTTCACCCAAATCCTCAGAACTGTTTGAATTTCCAAAACTTTTGCTGATATATTTTGGTGCCTCAATGCTGGCGCCATTACTGTTTTTTCGATATCAAAAAATAATGCGCTGGCTAAAGCAAAAAAATAATCGCTTCGGCCGCTGGATACTTAGCGCTCTAATAGTGTTTTTAGCCAGCCAAATACTGTCTGCTCTGTTTTCCATCGACCAGCACACCTCTTTTTTTGGCTATTATTCTCGCTTCAACGGTGGCCTGCTTTCTCTTTTGAGTTATTTCTCAATTAGCCTCGCTGTTGCCTTTTTTTTTAATTCTGAAAAAGTAATCAAACTCTTAAAAACCATTTTGTTTGGCGGCACAATAGTAGCCTTAATCAGCCTACCAAGCCATTTTGGCTATGATTTTATTTGCCTTTTGGTAACCGGGAAATTTGATACTAACTGCTGGACCAATGACTTCGTTCCCCAACTTCGCATGTTTGGAACGCTAGGGCAACCAAATTGGCTAGCAACATATCTGTTGGTGCTAATTTTTATCAGTCTGTTTTTTTTACTAACCAAAAAACTGCGCTTGGGCAAAACATCAAGTCAATACAACTCGCTTTTTCTGGCTATACTTTTCTTACTTTTTAGCCTTGAGCTAATATGGACTAACTCTCGCTCCGGAATGCTGGCTTATTTTCTTTTTGTGCCTTTATTTTTGCTCGCCGGCTACTACATTAATAAGGCTCGTTTTCGCAAGGTTATTAAGCAAAGCTATTTTCTGCCGCTAATTGTGGTTTTTTTGCTTTTTAGTGTTCAGGTAATAGTGCCGGCCGCCAATAAACTGAGAAATTACCTATCTGCTCCGAAAATTACCGAAGAAACCTCAATTTCAAAGAATAATAATAATAATCAAGTTACCAGTTCTGGGGTTACTCCTTCCTCGCAAATTCGGCTAATTGTTTGGCAGGGAGCCCTAAAACTGGCAGAAAAATATCCGCTTTTTGGTTCTGGAGTAGAAACCTTTGCCTATGGCTACAATTTTACCCGCCTAGCCAAACACAATCTCACTTCGGAATGGAATTATGTTTACAACAAGGCTCATAACGAATTTCTTAATTATTTGGCCACTACCGGCCTAGTTGGCTTGGCGAGTTACCTATTAATGTGCACCGCTTTTTTAGCTCCCGGGCTGTGGCTAGTTTTTTCCCGCAAAACAAAATTGCCGGCTGAGGAGTCGGAGAAAGAGTTTGCTCTCTTTTATGTCATTACTCTTTCCGCCATTATGCTGATGAATTTTTTTGGTTTTGCAACAACCGCCACTAACCTCTTTTTTTATTTACTGCCGGCACTAATTCTTGCTTATTACTATAACCCCATAAGCTCT
>CAZEVA010000017.1:0-9250 GCA_964515585.1 uncultured Gammaproteobacteria bacterium
CAGGAAAATGTGGAGCCGGCTTCTACGAAACAAGAAGTTCGCTGTTATTGCAGTGCCGAGGAATTTGCCAATCGCCTGGCAGTTAAAAACGAAAAACAAACTCTACTCTGTATTCGTGTTCCTAATGTCCTGCGACTACTAAACAAAGATTCTTACAAAAAAGGTGACGCGGCCATTGTTAGAATTTATAAAGAAATTATTGCTTCCGAACTCCCGGAGATTGAATTACTGCGACGAGGCAGTGATTTTTACCTCGCGGTAAACTCAAGTCAGAGTGAATCGTTTGTAAGTAAGACTAAGCCAAAACTAGACCAGCTGGCCCAAAAACTACTACTGGGAACAAAATTAGAGAATGATTTAGCCATTCCCTTTGCGCTCGTGCAAGAACAGCCGTTGGAATTTAATAGAAAAGACAAGCCAATTGTAAATCTGGGCAAGGCAATGGACAGTTTGGCCATAACTGAATATGATGAGCTAACTAAAGAGTTTAACAAATTAGCCAAAAGCTCCTCATTGAAATCAAATAAAAAATTTCAAGAGTTTTTGTTTGATTACTTTTTCCTAAAAGATAAAAGAGGCCGTATTAGAATAGAAGAAATTTTAAGGCAACAGAATAAACTTTCGAAAGATGAACTTGATGAGCTTATTGATTTAAACTCGGCGGTAATATTGGGAAATAATGGTGAAGCAAAAAATAAGCTGCTAATCAAAATTATTGCTGCTTTGCAGAAAAATTAAGCTCTTGATAGAATAAGAACAATGGTGGAGACAACGGAATTTAAAACACAGCTTTACAGAATAGTTGAGAAAACTCAAGAAAATTTGGCTACTATTCGCACCGGCCGCGCTACTAGTGCTTTAATTGAAAATATTATGGTTACGACCTATGGCGGGCAAACAACCCTTAGGCTGATTGAACTGGCAACAATTACCAACGAAGGCCCGCAAACCCTACTGGTTTCTCCGTTTGATCCGACAATTACGGCAGATTTAGAAAAAGCGCTACGAGAAAGTAATCTGGGTTTCTCGGTTTCAGTTGGTGGCAACCAAATTCGAGCCAAAACTCCGCCCTTAACTGAAGAACAGCGGCAAAAATACACCCGTTTAGTTTCTCAATTTGCCGAAGAGAGTAGAGAAGCCATTCGGCGGGCGCGTGACGAAATTCGCAAAAAGCTAAAAAACGAGCTTGATAACAAAGAAATAAGCGAGGATGTTAAGTATCGCCAAGAAGAAGAAATCGACAAAATTGCCAAAGAATATACTGATAAAATCGAAGATATAAAAAAAGCCAAAGAGCAAGAGGTATTAAACATCTAAAATGATAACCGGCTTAGTTTTTTTTCTAGTTCTCTCACTACTAATTCTCATTCATGAATTTGGCCATTTTTATGTGGCTAAAAAAAGTGGTATGCTGGTGGAAGAGTTTGGCTTGGGGCTTCCTCCTAGGGTATTTGGTAAAAAGATTGGCGAAACTCTTTATTCTATTAACCTACTTCCTTTTGGTGGTTTTGTGAAAATTTTTGGTGAGTCGCCCGAAGACTTAAAGAAAAACCCTAAATTAGCTCCCAGAGCCTTTAGCGAAAAGGCCTGGTATCAGCGAGCCCTGGTAATTATTGCCGGGCCAACAATGAATTTTTTGCTGGCCGTAGTAGTTATTAGCTATATGTTTACTAAAGGTACATATCTTCCGGCCGATAAAGTTACAGTTGTAAAGGCCCAAAGCGGTTCGCCAGCTAAGGAGGCTGGTTTACGCAAAGATGATGTTCTAGTTAGTATTGCCGGGCATGAGCTAAAAAAAAGCAGTGAGCTGATTAAATTTTCAAAACAATTGGCAGGTAAAAGCGTTGCCATAATTGTTAAGCGAGGAGATAGGCTGTTTCAAACAAAACTAACTCCACGCAAAAACCCTGGGCAAAACCAGGGGGCTTTAGGGGTGGTGATTACCGATCTTGAATTGAAAAAATACCCGTTTTATCAGGCACCTCTTATTGGCTTGAAGGAATCGTTTCGTATCAGTTGGCTTTTTTATCAAGAACTTGGCCGAGTATTTGTTGAGTTTGTTACTTTTCAGAAGCCCCAAGTTGAAGTTGCCGGGCCTGTAGGGATAATGAAGCTAACCGGTGAAGCTGTTAACTATGGTTTTGACGCTGTTATTCAACTTGTTGGTTTACTTTCCTTAAATTTGGCTCTTATTAACATTGTTCCTTTTCCGGCCCTAGACGGAGGGCAATTGTCGTTTGTGATTTATGAATTTTTGAGCCGCCGGCGAATTAGTGAGCAGGTAAAAGCGAAAATTAATGCCGCTGGCTTTGCTTTTTTACTTTTACTGCTAATTCTAATTACCTTCAAGGATATTAGGGGCCTTTTCTAAATTGCCAGAAAAAAATTGGGGGTTTTTGCTTATCACAAAAGCCCGTATCACTCCGCCAAAGGCGGACAGGGCTCCCGAGGGGAAGTTTGGGGAAGTAGCGGTAGAAAATTACTTTGCGCAAACTTTGACTGTGTTTTTTAAGTAGATATTGTGAAATTCTATCAACTAGATATGGGCCAACAAATAGGTAAATGTGAGTGGCTTGCTTAAGATCGGTTTTAAACAAATCCTGACAAATAATTCTAATTTGTGTTTTATGGGGATGAAAAAGCCGTTTTAAATGCATTACTAGAACCAAGTACGGATTTGACTCAACAGCTACGGTTTTAACACTGGCGCTAGCAAAACGGAAAATAATTTTACCGTCGCCGGCGCCCAAGTCATAAAGAACGCACTTTTTTTTTAAATCTAAAGCTTTTTTAATGCGTTTCATATCCTTCTCAGAAGTGGGGTAGTAGGGAATAGGAGAAAGTTTTGGACTAACAAACCAAATAAGCGCGGTCAAAAAAAATAGTCCAAAAAAAACAGCTAAAGCCAGCATTTTGATATTGTATAATAAAAACTTAATGTCAAAATTAATTGTTACTCATATCCGTCCGGATCTGGATGCCTCTTGTAGCGTTTGGCTTATTAAACGCTATTATCCTCACTTTGGCAGTGCTGAAGTTGTTTTTCTGCCGGCGGGAAACACTTATCAGGATAAGCCGGCCGATACTGATCCCAATATAATTCATGTTGACACCGGCATGGGGCGATTTGATCATCACCAATTTAAGGATCGTTTCTCTGCCGCTTTGCGTATATATGAACATTTGGCCCGAAGGAAGCGGTTTTCTCGGCTTGAGAACGAAGCTATGGAGCGGCTGGTTGAGCTGGTAACCAAGGTTGATAACTTTGAGGAGGTCTATTTGAGTGAGCCAACAGCGGATGTTTATGAGATGCTGATTCCTCAGGTGTTGGAAGGGATAAAAATTGAGCAACAAAATGACCATGCCATAATTGAAATTATGGAGCAAATTTTAGACGGCCTTTTGGCGATAATAAAAAGAAAAATTCAAGCCGAAGCCGAAATAGCCGACGGTGAGGAGTTTTGGGTTGGTAAAGTTAAATGCATCCATCTATGTTCGAATTCCAAAGAAACCTCCAAGTTAGCGCAGAAGGGAGGTTATCAGCTGGTGCTTTTGGAAGATCCTAAGCGAGGAAACATCAATTTTCGAGTTCATCCGGGAGCTAAGTTTAACCTAGACAAGGTTTTCGAAGCCATCAAAAAAAAAGAGTCCGCCAAGCTTTGGTTCTATCATGCCTCAGGACACTTATTACTTAATGGATCGGGCAGTAACCCTCAGATGCCAACCAAACTGAAAATTAACGAACTAATCACAATTACCAAAGAAAATTTGTTAAAATAATCCTGTTTGAGTTAGTAAGTTAATAACAAATTTAAGGGAGATGTTTATTCGTTGGTATCAGTAAAAAAAAGACGCGACCAAAGCAAAGATTCAATGTTAAGGCGCTTTTCACGAATGGTGATAGAAGAGGGAATTATCGATGAGGTACGCGACCGTATGTATTACAAAAGCCCATCGCTGATTAAGAAAGAAAGAACCAAAGAGCAAGAGAAAAAAAGACGCCGCTATCGTGATTAAGGTAAATATGGTGAAAATATATTTTACGGCAGACTCCAGATACAAAATCGACCGTAGCTTTGTGAAAAAGTATCTTAGTTCCTCGTGGTGTGGCCGAGAGTTGCCCGAGGGGGTGCTAAGCATCGCCTTTGTAGGCTCTCGAAAAGCTCGGGATTTAGCCAAGCGTTATCTTAAAGACAATGTTGAGCACCCAGTGTTGACTTTTCCATATCTGAGTTGTTTGCGCCGTTTTCCTCAAGAAAGCGAGAACTTATTGGGAGAAATTATTATTTGCTATCCGCAGGTAAGCCTTTATGCTGCCGAAAAAAATCAAGAGATAAATACCGTTATTTCGCATTTTATTGATCATGCTCTAACAGTTATGGCTACCAAACAGAAGAAAAACTAAAAATGTTTTATTTAAAATATCGGCCGCAAACTTTAAGTGAAATAGACAATGAGTTTCGGCGGGAGAAACTAAAGAAAATATTTCAGGCAGGCACCATTCCTCATGCTTTTCTTTTTGTGGGGCCAAAAGGGACAGGGAAAACCTCAACCGCACGAATTATTGCCAAAATACTCAATTGCCAAAAGGGCCAAGTAGCTAATAAAGATAAATCACTGAGTTTAGAGCCCTGTAATAAATGCCAGAACTGTTTGGCTATTTCGCAAAACCGCTTTTTGGATGTCTATGAACTTGATGGGGCCAGCTCTCGAGGAATAGATGATATTCGGGCTTTGCGAGATCAGGTTGGGTATGCTCCGAGCCAAGGCAAATACAAGGTTTACATTATCGACGAAGTGCATATGCTTACTAAAGAGGCTTTTAATGCGCTTTTAAAAACGTTAGAAGAGCCTCCCCAACATGTTGTTTTTATTCTAGCAACCACCGAACCGCACAAATTACCGGATACGATTACCTCAAGATGTTTGCTTATCAACTTTACTAAGGCTAGAACGGCCGAAATTATTAACTCACTAAAACGCATTACCAAGGCAGAGAAGCTAAAAGTTGAGGATAAAGTTCTTGAACAAATTGCCCAAAACAGCCAGGGTTCATTTCGTGACGCGGCTAAACTACTGGAAATTGCCGCAACCACCACTGATTTGAGTTTGTCGGCAGTAAGCGACCTACTAAAAAATAATTCCAGCGCTCAGCCTGAGTTGCTTTTAGCACATATCCTTTCTAAGCAAACTACCGAGGCGCTTTCACTTCTGCAAAAATACGATAGCCAGGGCCTTGATTGCTCGTGGCTAATTGAGGTGCTTTTGGCTAAACTCCAACAGCTTCTTTTGGTAAAGAAAAAGCTAGTGGAGGCAGAGGATTTGGCTAAGCTGGCAGAAAAAGCCAGTTTAAAAGAACTAAGCCGGCTGATGAAAATTTTGCTTGAAGCCTACAGTTTAACTAAATCTAATCCAATTGAAACCTTACCGCTAATGATTGGAATAATAGAATTTGGTGAAAAAAAAGGTGAATAGTTTTTGGGCCCTTTCAGAACAAGCGCTGTTTAAACTCCTAAACACTAACTCTAACGGTTTAGATACTCAAGAGGTTAGTAAGCGTTTGCAAACTCAGGGTGAAAATACCTTACCACAAGGAAAAAAAATATCGCTCCTAACTCGTTTGGCTGAGCAGTTTGCCGATTTTTTAATTATTCTGCTTCTTGCTTCGGCCATAATTGCTTTTTTACTGGGAGAGAGGCTAGACGCTATTGCCATTTTAGTTATTGTTCTTATTAACGCTGGTATTGGCTTTATTCAGGAGTATAAGGCGGAGCAAGCTTTGTCTCAACTTCAAAGCAAAGAACAGGAGACAGCCAAATGCTATCGCGATGGCAAACTACAGCTGGTTAATATAAAAAAATTAGTGGTGGGAGACGTGCTCTTAATAGAAGCCGGCGACCAGGTTCCGGCAGACTGCCGCTTGATAAAAGCCTATAGCCTAAAGGCAGACGAATCCTCTCTTACCGGCGAAAGCCTGCCTGTTAATAAAAATGAAAAAGTATTAAGCCAGCAAACGGTGTTAGCAGAACAGCACAATATGCTTTTTCGGGGAACAGCAGTTTTGGAAGGGAAGGCTACGGCGGTAGTAGTGAGAATTGGTAAACAAACGGAAATAGGTAAGATAGCCGAGGCTCTTACGGTTCAAGACAGAGAAGAAACACCTTTGCAAAAAGAGCTTGATCACATCGGAAAGCGCTTGGCAGTGCTAATTATGATTATTGCCTTAGCTGTTTTTGCTTTACTTCTGTTTAAAAATTCGTCGCTGATTACAGCGCTTTTAACAGCAATAGCTTTAGCAGTGGCGGCTATTCCGGAGGGTTTGCCCGCAATTGTTACCATTGTGCTTTCGATTGGGGTACTTCGGCTAGCACGTAAAAAAACCATTGTTCGTTCCTTAAAAGCGGTGGAAACTCTGGGCAGTGTTAAGTATTTACTAACCGACAAAACCGGAACTCTTACTTGGAATAAAATTAATGTGGTTCGCTTTGTTGATGAAAAAAAGCAAGAGTATATAGTTCAGGGAGAAGGCTACCAAACTAAGGGCAGTTTTACTGATACCAGTAACCAACCATTAACTAGGGCAAGTCGTGAAAGTATTTCTCAACTGCTAAAAACAGGCGTTTTGTGTAATACTGCCGAGCTGGAGTTTGCCGGCCAAGAGGTGAGCGTGATTGGCGACACTACCGAAGGCTCACTTTTGGTAGCAGCTGAGCGGTATCAAATGCCATATCGCAAACTGCGCTCTGAATATGAAATTTTATCTGAGGAACCTTTTTCTTCTGCCAACAAACGAATGTTAGTTTTGGTAAAGAATAAAAAAAGCCAAGAGCATTATATTTTTGCTAAAGGCGCTCCTGAGGTAATTTTGAAGCTTTGCCATAATCGAGATAGTTATTTTGCCGAAAAAACCGATCAATGGGCCAGGCAGGGCTGGCGAAACTTAGGCTTGGCTTACTTACCACTTGCGGCCAAAGATGTTGCCAACTGGCAGAAAAAGATTAATCAGATGCATTTTTTAGGGATGGTGGCCCAAGAAGATACAGTTCGTAAAGAAGCTATTGGGGCAGTAGCCAAGGCAGAAAAAGCCGGAATTACCACCATTATGGTTACCGGTGACCATCGTTTGGCGGCTTACTCTATTGGGCGGCAGGTAAATATTGCCTCTAGCCGCCAGCAAGTTATTGATGGTTCGGCTTTGGAAAATATGGAAGACGAACTTTTACTTGATAGGTTGCTGGCGGAGAAAATGCCAGTACGGGTTTTTTCTCGGGTGTCGCCAGAGCAGAAATTGCGCATTGTTAACCTTATTAAAAAAAGGACCGGTGCGGTAGTGGCGGTAACTGGAGATGGAGTTAATGATGCTCCCTCCATTAAAGCCGCTAATGTGGGTGTGGCTATGGGACTAAGCGGATCGAGTGTGGCCAAAGGTGCAGCCGACCTGGTGATTGCTGACGACAACTATGCCACCCTAGTAACCGGTATCTTTCAGGGGAGGGTGATTTTTGATAATTTAATTAAATTTGTTCGCTATTTGCTTGCCTGTAATATTGGCGAGGTGGTGGTAGTGTTTGTGGGGACAATGCTTGGGCAACTCCATATTCTTTTGCCTATTCAGATTTTATTTGTCAACCTGGCAACCGATAGTTTGCCGGCTTTGGCGCTTGGTTTTGAGAAAGGGACCAAGGGTGTGCTGTTGCGGCCGCCGCGGCGGACTCAAGAGCGTATTCTTAATCCCAAAAGATGGCGCGGGATTATAATTGAGGGGATTTTTATTGGGATGGTGGTGCTACTGGCTTTTTATTACTTTCTCCCTTTTGGCTTTTCCTATGCTCGTACTGTAGCTTTTCTGGTTTTGGTAATAACTCAACTTCTGCAAGCTCTTAATTCTCGCGACGAAAAGCAAACAATTTTTCAGATAGGAGTGTTTAGCAACTATCTTTTGTGGCTGGCTCTCTTTTTCAGTTTTGCTCTTACATATCTAGCAACTCAGCTGCCGGTGTTAAGGCCTGTTTTTAGAACTGAACTGATTACCGATCCATTCCATTGGCTAGTAATGATAGCTATTTCCAGCACGGTGCTAGTGTTTAGCGGGCTGAGAAAAAAACTTAGCCTTTGGTGAGTGCCTTTGTTTAATTGGTTATTTTAAACTGTTTAACAGTGCCTGAGAATCTTTTTCTAACTTTTTCTGGTAGTTGGCAACTGAGAATTTTAGTTTGCTCTTGTTTTTCAAAACCAGCCTAATGGCTTTTTCTAAGCTTGAAGAACTTTTGGGATTAAAAAGTTTTCCATATCCGGTTTCTTTGATTGTCTGCCTTATACCTGGGCTGTTGCTGGCAACAACTGGGGTTTGTTGAAGTATAGACTCAATTTGAACCATTCCAAAAGCTTCAGTGCGGTTGTTTGATGGCAAAACCAATATATCTATAAACCTGTAAAAAGCAGCCAGTTGCCTGTCTTTTAAAACACCTAAAACTGCAAAATTAATTTGCAGTTCTTCAAGTAGCAGTTGTATTTTCTGATAGTATTTTTTTTCGCCAACAACCTGGCTGGCAAAAGGGCCGGCGCAAAGAAATAAAAGTTTGGGGTAGTGTTTTTGGAGTTTTTTTAGGGCATACAGCAATGTTTCTAGATTTTTTTCGCGGCTAAAGCGACCAACAAAACCAATATATGGGCGGCTTTCTAAATATGTTCTTTTCAGTTGGTTAAGGTATAAATTGTCTGGCTTTATTGGCTCAACTAAGGGGTAATGATAGCTGATTTTGGCTTTAAAAGGCTTTAAAATAGGACTAGTGCGAGCATATGAAGGTGTGGAGCAGATAATCTTCTGGCTCAGTAGGCAGCACAAATAGGAAACAAAGTTAACTACTCTTGAAGCAACTTTAAGTAAAAAGTCTTTTTGACAATCAACGTCACAATGGTAAAGAACGATGATTCTTTTTTTCATAACTTTTGCTATTAACAGTGGCCAGATGTTTTCTAAACTTGGGCAGTTAAGTACTACCAAATCGTGTTTGGCTACTTGGCTGTAGGTATGAAAAGGATAAGTAAAACTAAATAGGCCCTTGGTAATCCTAAGGTGGGGGACTAAACGAATAATATTAATTCTACTGAGGTTTTCCTTCAAAGGCAATTTCTTTTGATGGCGAAAAGTAAGCACCGAAACCGAATGTTTTGCCTTCACAAGCAATTTTGCCAGTCGATAGGGATAAAGGCTCAAGCCGGAGATATAAGGATAAAAATAAGTGCTGGT
>CAZEVA010000018.1:0-3464 GCA_964515585.1 uncultured Gammaproteobacteria bacterium
GTTTGGGATATAAGCTGATAGGTATTAATGAACTGGCTGTGCGTTTGCCTTCATTATTTTCTGGTTTGGGAATTTTAATATTAACGTTTCTTTTGGCCAGAAAATTATTTCCCAAACAAAAACAGATAGCCTATGTGGCTACTTTAATTTTGGTGAGCCTTAATGACTTTAGTTTTCTGGTTAGCTATGGTAATAGCGATAGTTTGCTACTATTTTTGGTTTTGTTGAGTTTGTATTTTGCTCTATGCAAAAGTAATAGAGCCGCTATTTTGGCCGGCTTATTTTTGGGTTTGGCATTTTTGATTAAGTCAGTAGCTATTTTTTGGCTGCCACTGGTGATTTTAATTTCTTGGCTGTATTTAAAATTTAAGAACTACCAAAAGAAAGGTTTAATTATTGCTCTGAGCGCTTTAGTAGTTGCTTTGCCTTGGTTGGTTTTTATGTATTTTAAATTTGGCAATCTGTTTTGGGAACGGTTTTTTTTGGCTAACACGATAGAACGACTGCAAGGGCTCTCAGGAAACCAAGCCCCAGTTTATTGGTACCTGATTTATATTGTGCATTTTTGGCAGGGACTAGTGTTATATTTTGTAATGTTGTCTTTTTTAATAGTAAAATCTTTATGGCAACGAAAATATGAATATTGGTATTTGTTAGCTTGGCTAATGATTATTTTTATTCCCTTTAGTTTAATGAGTTCCAAAGTTTGGTGGTATATTCTTCCAATGCTAATTCCGGTGAGTTTGCTCTCTGGCAAAGTTTTTGTGGATTTTATACCATCTGGCAAACTGATTATTGCCAAGTATTTGTTATTGGCTCTGGTAATTATATTGAATTTACATTTCTCTGTAAAAGAGGCAAATAAGCGCACTAATCATAATTTATCTTTAAAGATATTAGCCGGTAGGCATCAAAATATGAATTCTTTGTCAGCGTATAAAATTCCATACGAAGCCCCGCTTTTTTATTTTAATACTGGCACCGTTAGCCGCAATGATCTTAGGGCAAAACATTTAATTACTAAAAAGGAATTTCTGATAAGTATTGATAAGCAATATAAGGTAATTGATTACCAGGGTGATTATTATTTACTAACTAGATAAATCTGCAGATTGTCGACCTTGGTTTTTTTTATCCTTTGCCAATTGGTTTTACCAAACTCTCTTATTTCCCAATTATTAATCTCTTTGGGTTTGGTGTTAGTTTCGGAAAAGACTAATAAATTGCGGCTTTCAGGATACTGAAACTCGCTTAAGGTGGCAATCTCCTGTTTGAGCAAATAGTAGCGGTATTCAAAACCATAAGGGGTGGTAGCTACATTTTTGCGTACTTGAATGACGTTTAAGCCTTCTGTAGAAGTGATAAATTTGCTTTGGATAAGTTGATTAACTACATTTTCAAACCGCCCTAGCTGGCGGTTGGTGGGCTGGTAGTAATGTTTGGGAAAATTGATGATTAATATTGCTAGATAAACTAATAATAAGTAATAATATTTGGAGCGAATAAGGGTATAGAGGAAGCTAAATAAAATCAAAAAGGCAAACGGATACAGATAATGGCGGGCAAACTGATGACGCAGAAATACGCTTATTAAAACTAAACTAATTAATGAAACCAAAACCAAAAACCGGCTGGATTTTTGTTTTAAAGCTAAGAAAGCAGAGATAGTCAGTAGCCAGAGTGGATTAACAGCTAAATAATTGCCGATTTTTTCACTAAGAATAAACAGATTAATAAAGGGATTGGCCGATACCTGTGACGGGCCGCCTAAATTTTCGTTATTGACAAACATTTTGTAGGATTGGTGGACAAAAGTATTGGTAAGCATAATAAAATTATGTTTAAGCTCAAAAACAATTAAGGGGAAAAAAGGGATAAGGCCGGCCATCACAAAAAAGAGTAAATTTAGTTTCTTGCTAGTGTGTGTATAAATAACTGGTAAAAGCGCCAGGACAATTAATAAAGTCACCGGATGAAGAGAAACAATGACTCCGGATAAAAATCCGCTGGCCATAAGAGTGGTTAAATTGAGCTTGGGTTTTAGGACCAATAATAACAGCAATAGTTGCAAGAAAAACATAATAGTGAAAGCATTGCCGGGATGACGAGCCAAAAAGAGATATAGCGGAGTTAATCCTAGAGTGAAACAAAAAAACGAGGCTTTGAAAAACCCAAATTTTTGGCTAAACCAATAAAAACACAAACTCAAACCTAGGGCAAATAAAAGGGCGTTAGCATAAATAACACTGCTAAAATCAAACCGAAATAAGAATAAGATTGGAGTAAACAAATAATAATATATCGGGCTGCTATAGATACCGCCAAAAGACAGTTTGGGACCAAGCAAAGTTAGATTACCTTTGCCTATCTTTAAAATATCATAAGCGTCTCGGGCTAAATCACCTTCAAAAGAACTGGCCGGGATTAAGTGATAACAGTAAATAACAGCAAAAAAAGTAAAAAATAAGAAAGTGGCTAAAGCCAAAAAAAGTTTTTTAGACATAAGGCCATTATAAACAAATTAGCCTACAATTTTTTTTAGCGCGGAGAGATTTTTGATGGTTATGGTTTTGCGACAACGGTTTTTGGCAATAATTCCCTGGCTTTGCAACTTTTTCATTTCAAAGCTCACAGTTTCTCGGATCATACCAGTAAAACTAGCCAAATCCTGATGAGTTAAAGGAATAACAAGACGGGTGCCTTTATCGCAAGCTTCGCCAAATCGAGCGCTCAGCATTAACAAAAAAGCGGCTAGTTTTTTCTGTGAGGTTTCGTACATTAGGCTTTCAAGTATGTTTAAAACGCCATCAACGCCAATATAAAAGCGTGTGAGTAACTCAGCTGTAATAATAGGATCTTTTTGAACAAACTCAAGCACCTCATTTACCGGCGCTTCAAGAACAGTTACAGCATTAATAGCCTCAAAATAGTAACGATTTTGATATTTAGCTAGAGCCAGAACAATGGGAAAATAGGCGCCGGGTTTATAGATATTAACTGCTTTAATGCGACCATCTTTATTGAGCATATATTGTTTAACAAAACCCTTTTTTAAATAAAAAACTTTATTGACACTTTGGCAAGGGCTTAGAATTACTTCACCCCGTTTGAAATTAAGGTTGTTGTATTTTTCAAAAAACTGTTTTATTTTGTTGTTCGGGGTCTTCATAAGCATATCTTAGCATAAATAGGCTAAGAATTAAAAATAGGGGTAGAATCTACAGCTAAAACCGTTTACAATGAAAGAGTGAATAAACATACTAAAATTGTGGCTACAATTGGTCCGGTCTCAGATGCTCCGGAGCTAATTGAAAAACTTATTTTAGCCGGAGTGAATGTGTTCCGGTTTAATTTTAAACACAATACTACTGATTGGCATCGGGAGCGCATTAAGCGCGTGAACGAAGTGGCTAATAAGCTAAATGTGAATATTGGTACCTTGATAGACCTTCAGGGCCCGGAAA
>CAZEVA010000019.1:0-5544 GCA_964515585.1 uncultured Gammaproteobacteria bacterium
ATAAAACCCTTTGACCGGTACAAAGAAGCCAAATAAATTGCCAGAAAAGCCATCGCTGTTGCGGGCATATCGGGCAAAATTGTTCTTGAGTAAAAAACCACAAACGGGTTTAGAGCAAAAAATAAAGAGCCAAAAAAGGCTTCCAATAAGCCAAACTTAGACTCAAGCAATAAAAAAATACAAACAGCCGCTAATACGGAAAAAGCAACCGCTATTAGCCTCCCCCATACTTCTAAAGGCATTGAGGGATAGGCTTGATGAAGCTTAGCAAAAATAAAGCTGTAAATTGGAAACTCAACCAGCCGCAATCCTTCTGGATTATCTACTCCTGACTGAATGTTGGAAAGATCATAATACTGTGGCTTAAGGATATTGAAACCGTTGCGCTGAAACATTCGCCCAACAGCAGCAGTATCTGACTGACGCCAAGAAAACCAATCGGTTAAGGTACTGTCAATTTTATACAGTCTGGTAAAAATCGCCAAAAAAATTACCACCACTAACAAAATGATTTTAAAGCTATAAGTTTTTTTTGATTTCATTGGTACTAAAAAAATGCAAACGGTAGAACATTCCCCAAATTAGCCAAAGAATAAGTGCCACTTTGGAAGCTTCAAAAACATCAATATACAAAGCATTAATCAGAAGTGCTAAATTACCGCATAGCAGACCCCAAAAAAGAGGTCGGGCTAAACCGGAAAGCTGTTTGCCTTTTTGGTATAAAAAAAGCTGGATTTTGGCAAAAATAACCATCAGTAAGCCAAAGCCAAGAGCTCCAGTTTCACCAAGGGCTCGCAGATAATCGTTATCGGTTGCTTCAGTAATTGAGCCGGTTCCGGTGCCAGTTAGAGGATTTTTCAAAAAAGAAGCAATGGCTCGGGGCCATTCAACTTGGAGCCTAGTAGCAAAAGAGATATCCGGCAAAACTGAAGCCACCGGAATAAAGCCCAAAAAAGCTTCCTCTACTAGCCTGTTAAGCTCTTCTTGACTTAAGATTTTCCCAGACTGCCTAGACTTCTCTAAAATATTTTTCCTTAATTCATTTTTTACTAACTTAACCTGTTCTGGGGTTTGCTTTTTTGTTTTATTACCAAGATTGCCTTTGATAATATAGTCGCCTGGAGGCAAATCATCGGCTGTGATTTCTCTGGGAACAATGGCCTCACCGGTGTTTTTGCTTATCCAAACCAAATCCTGACGAAAGGTACGATTAATACGCTGGCTAAGATTATTAGAGAGTGGAGTAAGAATCAAGGTAAGGGCAATAACCAACAGCAACAAGCGAAACTTTTTTTGGACTAAAAGATAAAGGGGAACGGTGAGCCAATAGGCAATATAAGACGCCCGAGAAGCAGTGAGAATAAGAGCAATTATGGCTGAGAGAAAAACAATGAAGTAGCGATTCTTCTTTACTGCCAGAAACAAACCCAGTGCTAAAGGAATAGTAAGAACCAAAAAAGCGGCAAAATCATAGTGACCACCAAAAGTTGAGGAAACACGGGCATTAGCGTCTAGAGTAAGCAGATAGCCTTTGCTGTAATGAGGATTCATAGTTTGGATTGCCGGCCAGCCCCAAAATTTTTGCCCAATTCCATAAATACTAACAAACAGCAAAACTACCATTAAGTGATTAAGATAAAGTCTCAGGTGCTTAACCTTGGTGATCGAAGCCATACCAACAAAAAACATAATCATATACTCTACTCGCCGAAAAGCATGCAAAAGCCCTATTCGAACATCGGGAATCTGCCGGAAATAATAGTAGCCAATAAGAGCGGAAACAACTGCCACCAACCAGTAAAAAACAATAAGTTTGGAATAAATATTCTTTGGGACTTTTATTTTCCCAAAAATCAGTTGAATGATAAAAACCCCAACAACCAAAGCGACAAAAAAGTCTTCATAGCGAATAGCTACATAAGTGTATTCAATTGTCACCATCGGCAGTTTTGGCCAAATAGGAATAAGATAAAGATAAACTAAAACCAAAAACTGCAATAAGCTTGGCCTAGTTTTTTTTAAGCGGGCGGCAAGTGATTTGATAAGCTTCATAATATGTTTTTTTCAGATAGTCGTTTTTAAACAACACTCCTAAAGTATACCCGAGAATAGCCTTGGTTTTCAATAGGAAGCGAAGATAAAGTTGTAATAAAATTGCATAATGTTTGTGGTAATAATAAAGCAGGCCTTTGTAAACATTAACTACCGGTTGTGATTTGGAGCCCGAGGAAGCAAAGCCATGATGGATAAACTGGGCCTTGGGATAAAAACCGACTTGATAACCCATTTTTTGAGCTCGCTTGAAAAAATCTATCTCTTCCATATACATAAAAATGTGTTCATCAAAACCTCCCAAAGCCTGATAATAGCTTTTTTTGCCCAAGATACAGGCTCCCGAAACCCAACCTACCGCCTTAACTTTGTTCGGGCTATAACGAGTTAAGTGCCAATAATCTCCTCGAAAAAAGAGTGCTGCTAAAACTATAATCGGATTATAGAGCGGCCCACAAGACGGTTGTGGAGTTAGGTTTAGGTTAAGTAATTTGCCGCCAACAAAAGCAAAGCGCTGATTAGCTAAATAAAACTTAAGCAGTTTTTCAATTCCCTGCCCCAAAACTTCAGTGTCTGAATTTAGAAGTAACAAATACTGACCTTTGGCTTTAGTGGCTAAATAATTATTACCACGGCCAAATCCCAAATTTTTTTGGGAGCGAAAAAGAACTAAGGGTTTAATTTTTAGTTTGGAAATAGCCAAAGCTGAGCCATCCTGAGAACAATTATCCAAAACCAAAATCTCATATTTTAGCGATGACTTTTGTAAACTGGCATAAATTGACGACAGGGCTTTTATGGTAATGTCTTTGGTGTTGTAGGAAATAACCAGAATAGATAATTGCATAAGTAAATTAGAGATTGTCAGCAATCGCTAAAAAACTTGTTGGCTCCAAACTCTTTTTACCAACTAAAACTCCGCTAAAACCAACTGCCGAAAAGGCAGTAACATTGTCAGCATTAACACTACCACCGTATAAAGATAGATTGACTGGTGTTTGCTCAGTAATTATTTTTGCCTTATGCCAACTTTCCTGGGGATCAGCGGCAATACCACTGCCAATGGCTGAGGTGGGCTCATAAGCTAATGCATAAATTTGCCCTGAGTATTTCTCCGGCTTATTGGCACAAAGAATTACTTTTAAACCAAAACGATTGGCTATATCAATTTTTTGCTGAATTTGTTTTGAGCTTTCGTGCTGATATACCCTTCTCTCAGAGTGACCAATAAGGGTAAAGTCACAGTAGTGTTTCAGCATCTCAGCCGTAATCTCGCCGGTGTAGCTCCCTCTTTCGAAAGAAGAAACATCTTGGCTACCGATAGAAATGGGTAAATTTTCTAATTCTTGCTTGAACATTGGGAGAAAAACAAACGGCGGACAAACAATAATTTGCTTGTCAGTTGAGGGCAGGTTTGCAATTAATAGTTCTTTAAAATCAGCTAGCCACTTTCTGGCTTGAGAAAAATTTAGTTCGGCCTTAAAATTGGCAACGGCGACTTTCATATTCTTTGATATATTATAGCCATGAATGCTCCCTTTTTGCAAAACCTGAATTCAAAACAAAAAGAGGCGGTTGTTTATATTAATGGCCCCTCTTTGATTTTGGCCGGCGCTGGCTCTGGAAAAACACGAGTACTTAGCTACAAAGCCGGTTATCTTCTCGACCAAAAAAAAACTACTGCCGAAGCTCTTTTGATGCTTACTTTTACCAACAAGGCGGCTGGGGAAATGAAAGAAAGAGTAAAAAAATACATTGACCCACTGTTGAAGCCCGAACTGATTAATGCCGCTACTTTTCATTCTTTTGCGACTAACGTTTTGAGGCATTTTGGAACTGCTATAAGAAAAAGCCATGATTTTGTTATTTTTGATAAAGCCGACAGCAAAGATTTACTGAAAGAGATTTTAAAAGAAGAGTCTCAAAAACCAAGGGTAACAATTAACAGCCTTGCTTATCAAATTGGACTGGCAAAAAATCAACTACTAAACCCAAAAAGACTAAAACAACAAGCCCATGATTCTTATAGCGAAATTATCGCCGAGTATTATCAAAAATACCAAAATAAGCTGCAACAAAATAACGCTTTGGATTTTGATGACCTGTTAAACGAAACTGTTTATCTATTGCAAGAGAACCCCCAAGTATTGAGAAAACTCCAGAAGCAATATCAGTACCTGCTAATTGATGAATATCAAGACACTAACCATAGTCAATACCTAATAGCCAAACTACTTTCTCAAGATAACGCGCAAATCACTGTAGTGGGTGACTTTTCGCAGAGTATTTACTCATGGCGTGGAGCCGACTTTACTAATTTGGAGAAGTTTCAAAAAGACCATCCTCAGGCAAAAGTTTTTAATTTGGAGCAAAATTATCGCAGTACTCAGCCGATTCTGGACTTTGCCTATAAAGTAATCTCTCAAAATACCACTCATCCTATTTTGCAACTTTTTACTGAAGATAACTCCGGAGAAGAGATTGAGACAGTGCCTCTTGAAAATTCAGAACAAGAGGCGGTATATGTGATTAACAAAATCCAAGAATTAAATTTTCGCGGAGATTATTCTTTACAAGATTTTGCCATATTGTATCGCACCAACGCTCAATCACGCCAGTTTGAAGAGGCTTGCCTAAAAAATAGTTTGCCTTACCGAATTTATGGTGGTGTTCGCTTTTATGAACGCAAAGAAATTAAAGATGTTTTGTCGTTTCTGCGTTACCTGAACAATAAAGAAGATAAAATCGCCCTTAAGCGTATAGCCAAACTCGGGAAAAAAAGAAGCCAGGAAATTATCAAAACAATCACTCAGCAAAATCCAGACAGAAAACCAGAAGAAATTATTCAAGAGATTTTAAAAAACTCTCCCTACTTGAATCTTTACTCTGAAGCTGATCCTGAGGACAATGCTCGACTGGAAAACATTCAGGAGCTAGTGAACGTTAGCTACAGCCATAACAACTTAACTGAGTTTCTCGATAGCGTTGCTTTAATTGAGGCCGGTTATGAATTTGAGAGCGCCCAGAAAGAAAAAATTCATTTGATGACCCTGCATAGTGTTAAGGGTCTGGAGTTTGCGGTAGTTTTTATTGTTGGGGTTGAAGAAGGAATTCTCCCTCATAGCCGTTCGGCAAACTCACTAGAAGAGCTCGAAGAAGAGCGCCGCTTGTTTTATGTGGGCATCACCAGAGCTAAACAAAAGTTGGTAATAACCTATACTAAAAGACGTTATCTCTACGGACGAGCTCAATATAATCTCCCTTCACAGTTTTTGGAAGAAGATAGTGCGTGGCAAAATTTTGCTGACAATAATGAATTTTAGTTATACTAATAATGATGTTGTTTTTGAGCACCCCAATTAAGCTGCTTTTGTCATTGCTGATTGGCGCCGCCATTGGTTTGGAGAGGGAGTCTTATGATCAATTTCATCAAAACCGGAAACAGACGGTAAACAAGAAAGGCTCTTTGGGAGTACGAACATTTAGCTTAAT
>CAZEVA010000020.1:0-11845 GCA_964515585.1 uncultured Gammaproteobacteria bacterium
GCTAATCCGAACTATTATCTTTTGCTGGCCGGGCTCGACCAGGCGGCTCCTCAACAGCTACCAAACTATGCCAGTGCCAGCTGGTTTTTGCAAACCGTAATTGACAACCTTGGTAAGGAGAATTTTGAAAAATACTTTGATGGTTGGTGCTCTCACAGTTATCCAAACCCCGGTTTTTCAGCTAGTCCATATAATCAAGGCTGGGGTAGTATTAGGGGCTATGAAAGTGAGCTCCAGCATTTGCAAACATTGGGAATTAAAAAAGATTTGCCGGTGTTTATCACCGAAACCGGTTGGGAAAGGCGAAACCTAAACGAAGAATTAGTGGCCCAGTATCTGACCTGGGCTTATAGCAATGTTTGGCTGCCGGATAGCCGTGTGGTTGCAGTGACCCCATTTTTGCTTAACTACCAAAGCGAGCCGTTTTTGGACTTTTCCTGGCAGAAGCTTGGCCAAGACTCATTTTATCCACAGTACGAGGCTATAATGAAGATGCCAAAAGTTGCCGGCCAGCCAAAAAAAGAAGAGAAAATTATTTTTGAAAAACGCCTGCCAAAAAAGCTGGTTGAAGACTCACACTTTGTTTTACCGCTGGCAATTAGCAATCGCGGCCAGGGTTACTGGGACTATCACTCTGGGTATGAGTTAAAAATTATCTCAGAGAAAAACTATGCTTTTCGCTTTCTCCCTCTAAATGATATTGCTCCAAGTCAAACCGGAGTTGTCAACCTTAAGATGCGTACTCCTACAGCACCAAACAACAACGTAATTAGAGTTGGTCTATACGATAGTAGTAGACTGGTGGCTCAGTCGCCAAAGTGGTCGATAAAAATCGTTCCTCTTAAGAGCCTGGCTATTTCATACCAACTACTAAGCTTTGTAAATTCAGGCAGTAATTTTAAAGTTTTACTATATGACCAGCAAGAAAACATAGTTTTTGAAGCCAGCAACTTAGAAGGGAAGAAAGGGAAAATATTAGTGCCAAAAATTCGTAGTGTGGCCTTGGGAGAGAAGTATCGCCTAGTTCTTCTTAAACCGGGCTATCTGCCGCGGCAAACCTTTGTTACTTTTACTGATAAAAATGTTAGTGAGGCTAAAATTAAACTAATGCTGCCGTTAGACTTCAATAACGACGGTAAGCTAAGCATTAAAGATCTTATTTTTTGGCGCCGATAAGCTTTAAAAATTTTTTTTTGTCAAAATTTTGGCGTTTAAAAATCATCACTTGGGGGTGGTCGTAAACAGTAAAAGCTTCCTCGGCTCCTGAGTCGTTAATTTCCAGCTTTAAGCTACCAATTTGCAAGAACGGAAAAGAGTTAAACTGCCGTACCTTTTTAAATCCAAGCTTGCCGTTTAGCAGTAGTTGATAATACTTACTCCCTATAGGATAAAGTTCTGAAGCTCTGGAAATAGCGCCCCATTGGCGGTTGCTAGAGAGAACCAAATAGTCGGCTCTGGCCAGGCTTTTACTGATTTTCTGCCATTTTTCAAATGAGTCAGATTGATAAAAATCAAGCTGGAGTATCTCAAATTGCTTGTCAAAGTCGGGGTTTATTGGCAGAGCGTCATCCCAATATTCATTAACAATTACACTTTTAGTTTTGAGGTTAGTATTCAACCAGTTTGAAGCTCTAATTCGAGAATGGGGGAGGCTGTAAATATTGAAAAAGGCCAAAAACCACATAAGCGCCGGCAAAATTAGCATTAGGCGCCAGGGTTTTTTCAATTGCATAAGAGCTAGGGCAGCAAACAAAGCAAAAAGTGGGTACAAAAACAGGTAATAGCGCATGGTTTTGGCAAACTGGAAGCTCTGAAAAACAAAAAATGCTAGCCCCCAAAAAACTATGGCAACTAAGATTAACTTGTTTTGCCGGTCAAATTCTTGCCGCTTTTGCCAAAAGAAGAATATCCCAATCATGGTAAGCAAAGTTAAAGCCGGGCCAAGGCCATATAGCACTATATTTTTTAAAGGCAAAGTCCAATTGGTATTGAGCCATTGCACACCGGGTGGAAAAAAAGTGGTTTTCCCTAAACTACTCAACTCTTTCAGGTTTTGTAGATAGCGCGGGTCAATTTGGGGAATAAGGAGGTTGTTATTGGCAAAAAGATAGGGGTCTTTCAGCCTTAGAGTAAAGTAAGCTGAAGCGAAAAATACTGTTACCCGAAGCAAAAGTGGCCATACTTTTCGGCTTTTTATAAAAACAACAAACATAATTAATGGTAAAGTGTAGATAACCGTAATTTTGCTAGCAAGCCCCATGCCAAAAAAAAAGCCTGAGGCTGCTGTTGGCCAGATTTTTTTTGGTTTAAGAGTTGAGAAAAACAAGCTCCATATAAAAGCGGCGTTAGTAAAGGCATCAACTGTAAAAAAATGAGCCTGCTGAAGAGGAAAAACCATTAAAGAGTAGCTAAGCGCCGAAAAAAGAGCTATTTGTTTGAAGTGCGAGTGTTTTCTAAACAAGTTTCTGCCAAGAAAAAATAGAGCCATAATCACGCTCCAATCAAAAAAAGCTGTAAGAGGGCGAGCGGCCTGGTAGAATAGAGAGTAGTAATCTTTTTCTAAAATCCCTGCCCATAGCTTAGCTAAGTTAAGTGGAAAATGGCCATAAACAAAAAAACTCACCCCTTTGTTGTATGGATTAAGAGGAGAGGTTTGGGGGTTAAGATAGTTAAAAAAATCTGCCGGCCATTGTAAACTGTCGGCAGTCATGGCCAAAAAACGCTCATCGGGATGAAGATAGAACCCTTGGTCCCAAGCCAAACCGAACAAGCGAAAAAATAGCCCGGCCAAACAAACTACGAATAAGGCTAAATAAATTTTTCGGTTTGAATATAATGTTTTTTTCATGTATAAATAGGATATTAATAGTTAATATAACAATTATGATCAATCCATTCAAAGCCATAGGTGATATGCGCAGTTTTCAGCAAAAGGCGCAAAAGATGCAGCAACAACTTGCGCAAGAGGAGGTAACCGTAGAGAAAAATGGCATAAAAATTGTCATGAGCGGCGACCAAAAAGTGAAAAGTATCGAAATCGACGGGGTTGAAGAAAACAGAATTGCCGAAGCTTTTGCCGAGGCAGTCAAAAAAACCCAAGAGATTGCCGCAAAGCAGTTAATGCAAATGCAGGAATAATTCCAATTCGGGGATGGAACAGAGCTATAGAGCAGGTTTTATTTCAAATGCCTGAATGCCTGCTTGAGATTACGGCCTTTGTAGGGATATTTAATAAACAGGCTGTCTACTAAGTTGTCAATCCAGATTACTTTAGCTTGGGTGTTTTTGGCAAGGTGCTCAACAATATCCCAATTGTCGTCGAAATAATAATTAAGCCCTAATTGTTTGATTACTCTCTCTTTATACAAATGCGGCTGTTCATCTTTTTGGTTTTGAATTATTTGCTTTATGCCTTTAAGATCATATTTAGCTAACAAATGATGAATGTTGCTTTGCATAAAGCTCATTCTGGCGGTAACAATATAAACTTCGTAACTTGGATTTTTTAATAAAGCCAAAAACTTGTCAAAACCAGCGTTGGGCCGAATACTAGTTTTGTGAAGAGTTAGGATTATCTTCTGAAAAAAAGTGTTTTTGGTTTTAGGAATATAAAAATGGGTTTTTTTGATGCCTAAAAAATAGCGTTTAACAAAGTAAATATAGGCCCGCACATTGCGTGTAGCGTTGTAAAAGAGAACTCCATCGAAATCAAAACCAACTTTTATTTTTTTTGCTTTAGCGCTTGCGACCATTTGCTAATTTTACTAAAATTATGGGAATGAAACCGATTCTTTTTGCCGGCCGCAGTTCGCTAAAGCTAGCGGAAAAAATTGCCCGCAACAATGGCCTGAACCTAGGAGAGGTTGAGATTGTTACTTTTGGCAACTCGGAAATTAAGGTGAAAATCCAAACAGAGGTTATGGGTAAGGAGGTATATGTAGTGCAGTCAACGGCTAACCCGGCTAACGATAACCTAATTGAACTTTTTTTGCTTATTGACGCTCTTAAACGCGAAAACGCCAGCAAAATTACAGTGCTAATTCCGTACTTTGGCTATGCTCGTCAAAACATGCAGCATCAAAAAGGCGAGTGTGTTTCTCTTAATGTGGTGGTGCGAATTTTGGAAGCCTTGAAAGTTGACAAGGTCATCACTCTGGATATTCACGACGAAGCGTCCAGTGGAATCTTCAATATTCCTTTTGAAAACCGGAGTGGTTTGCCGTTTTTAGCCAAAAAAACTTATCAATGGCTTGGCTTGTCACGTCAAACAGAAACCAATTTTGCAATTGGTTCGCCGGACCAAGGCGGAGTAGAGCGGGCAAGGGTGTTTGCCGACCATTTTTTTTCTAATATTACCAATCAAGAGGTAGTGGTTGTAGAAAAGAAACGCGATTTAAGCGCTATCCATCAGTCTCAGGCAGTAGCGGTGTTTGGCGAAGTGAATAAAAAAAACGTGATTTTGGTAGATGATATTTCTACCAGTGGCAAAACCATAATTAACGCAGCTAAGCTATGTCTTAAAGCCGGTGCTGCAAAAGTGGGGGCGGTAGTTGTTCATCCAGACTTTGCTTCAGGCGTTCCCCTACAAATAGAGAAATCTGACTTGCAGTTTTTTTTAACCACCAACTCAATTGAACACCCTGTTTCTAACCTTTCTCAATTTAGTAAAGTTAAGGTAATAGAGATTGCCGATATTTTTCGTTTTTAGCATCATCACTAATGAATTTACCCCAACCGCTACAAGAGTTAATCGACCAATTTGAGGCCTTGCCAGGCATAGGAAGTAAAACAGCGGCAAAACTGGCTTTATATCTTCTGAATGTTCCTCAAGACAGGCTAAGTCGATTCAGCCAGGCTTTAGCTGAGCTAAAGGCGAAAACTCACAAATGCCAGCATTGCTTTAACCTTACTGAAGATAAACTCTGTTCTATTTGTCAGGATAACTCGCGCAATCAGGGTGAACTTTGTGTGGTAGAGGAGGTAACCGACCTGTTGGTGATAGAAGAAACTCGAAAATTCAATGGCCTGTACCATGTTCTTTATGGGCGAATAGACCCCTTAAACAATCTTGGGCCAGAGGAAATCTTAATTCCCCAACTCTTGTCACGAGTTGTTAAACAGGGCCAAGAACTTAAGGAAATAATTTTAGCAACAAATCCGAATATGGAGGGAGAAACAACGGCAATGTATCTCAAAAAAAAACTAGAGGAAATAAAAAGCAAGCATCACTTAAAATTCAAAATTAGCCGGTTGGCTTACGGCCTGCCTATGGGTGCAAGCCTAGAATATGCCGATTATGGTACCTTAAGTCAAGCGCTCGACCATCGTAGCGGCTTCTAATAGCTAATTTTAAACTGCAAAAAAAAAGAATTTGGAGTATAATTAGGCTATGAAACCAATAATTTTCTCCGGAATACAACCCAGTGCTGAGTCGCCGCATTTAGGCAATTATCTGGGAGCCTTAAGACAGTGGGTAAATCTACAACGAAAAAGCCATTGTTATTACTGCTTGGTTGATCTGCATGCCTTAACGGTTCTACCAGAAAAAAAGAAATTAAACGAATCAATTTATACAAGTTATGCTGTGCTGTTAGCACTGGGTATAAATCCAAATGTGTCTAATTTGTTTGTACAGTCCCAAGTCCCAGAACACAGCGAACTAACCTGGCTTATGAGTTGTCACACCTCAGTTGGGCAGTTGTCGAGAATGACGCAATACAAAGACAAATCTAAAACTCAGAAAAGTATAGTTTCTGCGGGGCTCTATACCTATCCAACTTTAATGGCGGCGGATGTTCTGCTATATAATACCGATCAGGTACCTGTTGGCGAGGATCAGCTCCAACATCTTGAGCTTGCCAGAGATTTGGCTAAGCGCTTTAATCATCTGTATGGCACGGTTTTCAAATTGCCCAAGCCTCTTATTCTTAAAGAGACATCTCGAATTATGGCGTTACAAGAACCTGACAAGAAGATGAGTAAAAGCGACACTAATATAAATAACACAATCTTTCTATTGGATTCTCCGGACATAATTCGAAAAAAAATTGCTTCAGCCGTAACCGATTCTGAAACAGAGATAAGGTTTGACCCGGCACGTGCTGGTGTATATAACCTTATGAATATCTATAGAGCCCTAAAACCTCAGTCTGAAGCAGAAATAGAAGCCGGTTTTCGCGGCAAGAATTATAAACAATTAAAATCCGAACTGGCTGAGCGCATTATCGGTTTGTTTAAACCAATACAACTTCGCTATCGCAATTTTATTAATGACAGAGGCGAACTGGAGAAAATAATGAAAGAGCAATCAGTTAAGGTGAGAGAAGTGGCGGCTAAGAAGATAAGTGCAATTAAGAAAAAAATTGGTTTAGTGGTTTAAAAGCGGGATTAGTTAAGCGGCCTAACGTCACCTTCCCAAGGTGAAGAAACGGGTTCAACTCCCGTATCCCGCTCAGAAAAATAATTCCAGCTTTTGTTTTAACTCTGCTAAACTGTTGTCGTTAAGAACAGAAACCGGGAGTGGCTTTAATCCTGCTTGCTCCAGAGTTTTCATCTTTTTAGAGACAGCCCTAGAGTCGCATAAATCAGTTTTAGTTAGAAGTACCAACTCAGGCCGTTTATCCAAATCGGGGATGGAATAAAGCATTTCCTGGCGTACTGTTTGGTAATCCTTTAACAAATTATCCGATTCACAACTAAGGCAGTGTACAAGCAGTTTAGTGCGTTCAACATGGCGCAAAAACTGTGTTCCTAGTCCTTTGCCTGCGGAGGCCCCCTCAATTAATCCGGGAATGTCAGCAATCACTAATTGATTAAGCGTGCCCAAATTTGGTTCTAGAGTAGTAAAAGGGTAGGGAGCGGTTTTGGCTTTGGCGGCAGTTAGGGCATTAAGCAAAGTAGATTTGCCGGCGTTGGGTAAACCAACCAGGCCAATGTCAGCAATCAACTGCAACTGCAAGAGGCAATTAACCTGCTGGCCCGGCTTGCCAGGCTCAGCATAGCGCGGAGTTTGATTGGTAGAGGAGCGAAACTCCCAGTTTCCCCGGCCGCCTCGGCCACCTTTGGCTAATAAATATGTGTGAGCGTCGTCAAGAACTTCAAACTCGGCGTTATCCTTAAGATTTCTAACACGAGTGCCATAGGGAACCTTGATAATTAAATCTGGAGCGTTGGCGCCATGTTTTTTGTTACTACTACCACTTTCACCAGACCTTGCCACAACCTGAGGCTGTTCGCGAAATCTCTTAAGAGCATAAGGATTGTTTCCTCCGGCAACATAAACCGAACCGCCATTGCCGCCATTGCCGCCGTCGGGGCCGCCTTTGGGAATATACTTTTCGCGGCGAAAACTCACACAGCCGGCTCCACCTGAACCAGCTTGAACAAAAATAGTGACTTCGTCAACCAACATACCGCTATTATAGTAAAATAATGAAATGGTTGTTCACAAAAAACCAAAAAACGCAAACTCGGTGTTTGGCCAGCTTGGTGGCTTAGCAAAGGACATTGGTATAGAAGTAGTTAGCGAACTAAAAGAAACCGGGAAAGAGATGGTTGGCTTGCGAAAAGCAAGTGAAAATAATCGGGAATCACAAAAGGATTGGGCCGAAGAATGGCTTAAGGATAAAGACCCAAACAAGCCAGAGCTAAGTGACAAAACCGGTAAATTTAGCCCGCTTGATGTTAAAAATCAACTTAAAAGTGAAGACCAAAAAGAACTAAAGCAAGTTCAAGCCAAACTTAGCCAAATGTACAAAACTGCTTCTTCCAAACAAGAAAGTCGGCCAGTGTACGACAAGTTGTGGCAGGAAGAAGAACAAAAAAAACAAGAGGCAAAAAAACAGGCAGCCTCAAAACCAGCGGATTTAATGGCTACTGGTTCAAAACGTCGTCGGGGCGACTGGAGAGCTGGAGCAAAACGCAAACGTCAGGCTACTCCTCAAGAATTGAACCGAGCTGAATTTCAAGGCAACAAAGGCTAATAAATTTAGTTAGAATATAAGCATAATAATGAAACTCTACAACACATTAAGCAGGCAGTTAGAATCTCTTATAACAATAAAACCAAAAACAGTGGCCTTTTATCATTGCGGCCCAACAGTATATTCACATCAACACATCGGCAATTTACGAGGAATGCTTATGGGCGACTTGGTGAGGCGAACCTTGGAATATCTAAACTACCAAGTCAACTATGTTCGTAACTATACCGATGTAGGCCATCTGGTTTCCGACGCTGACGAAGGTGAAGACAAAATGGCCAAAGCAGCCAGGCGTGATAACAAAAAGCCTGAAGAAATAGCCGACAAATATATTAAACAGTTTGAGAAGGATACTAAAGCTTTGAACCTTCTTGAACCTACTTACAAGCCAAGGGCGTCAGACTATATTGAGAAAATGCAGGAAATGATTAAGATTCTGTTGGAAAAAGGCTATGCCTATCAAACCGAGCTGGCAATATACTTTGACACGGCCAAGTTTAAAAACTATAACCGACTTTCCCATCAGGAACTGTCCAGCCAAAAAGAGGGTGCCGGTAAAGCTATAGTTGAAGACAAAGCAAAAAAGCGAAGCCAAGACTTTGCTCTCTGGTTTTTCAAAAAAGGAAAACACGCTCAAGCACTGCAAACCTGGGATAGCCCGTGGGGCAGGGGATTTCCGGGCTGGCACCTTGAATGCTCAGTTATGAGCAAGGCGCTTTTGGGGGATACTATTGATGTTCATATGGGCGGAGTGGAGCACATTCCTATTCACCATACCAATGAAATTGCCCAAAGCGAAGCGGCCAATGGAGTAAAGTTTGTTAATTATTGGCTACATAACGAGCATCTTTTGGTAAATGGCCAAAAAATGGCTAAGTCGGAGGGCAAAGCCTATCTGCTTAAAGATATTACCAGTAAAGGTTTTCAAGCAATGGATCTGCGCTATCTTTTTTTGCAGGCTCACTACCGCTCACAGCAGAATTTTACTTGGCAAGCCTTAGAATCGGCTAGGGAAGCGCGATTGAATTTACTTTGGGCTCTTTACGACAATGGGCAAATTTCGGCAAAGGGCAAAATTATTACCAGCTCAAAGCAGAGGTTCACCGAAGCTATCAAAAACGATGTTAACACCCCCCAAGCTTTAGCTATACTTTGGGAACTGATTAATTCTTCTGAAGAAAAAAAAGATATTATAGCTACCGCCCTGGACTTTGATAAAGTCTTTGGCCTAAGGCTTAAAGAATCTCTTGAAGTTACTATTCCCCAAAAAATTGAACGACTAGGGCAGGAAAGGTGGCGCTTGAGGCAAGAGGGCCAGTACAAAGAGGCGGATGATGTAAGAAAAAAAATTGACAGCGAAGGTTATCTTATCGAAGACAATAAAAGCAATTACTCGATAAAGCCAAAGGTTTTTTAAAAATGGACCCACTTCTGTATTTTGCCATTTTTAAATATGTGCCCACAGTTGAGGAGTACAATCGGTTCTATCCCCAAAAAAGAATTCCTAAAAGAATATCCGTTATTAACGGTCGAGTAGTAAATGAAAAGAACCAAAAATATCTCAAACAAACTTTAAAAAAAGAAAAAATTAGTAAGGCTAAAATTAAAAAAAGAGAAGGATTGCTGAGATTTTTAGGTAAACTGCCTTGGGTAAAATATTTAGGCTTTTCTGGCACAGTCTCAATGCTTAACGCAACCAAAAATGACGACGTTGATATATTTGTAATTAGCAAGAAAAACAGGCTCTTTAGTGCCAGATTTTTTTTGCTGACAGTAACTTCACTTCTTAACGTGCGCCGCCTGAGGAAAGCCAAAGAAGTAAAAGACAAGCTTTGTTTTAACCTTTTCTTTAGTGAAACTGCTTTGCGTATTCCTTTGGCAAAGCAAACCGAGTATGTTGCCCATGAAATTTTACAGTTAAAAACAGTGGTTAACAAAGACAAAACCTACGAACGTTTTCTGCAGGAAAACCGGTGGGTGTTTACATTCTTTCCTAATGCAAAAAAACCGAATAAATCGATTAAAAAAAATATCATTGCCGCCAATAATAACAGGTCAAGTTTATTAGAAAGAATTCTTGAGAAAGTACAGTTGAGTTTAATTAGTCGGCATCGAACCAAAGAACGTGTTAGTAAAAGCCAGCTTTGGTTTTTCCCGAAGGACTATGAAAATACGGTAAACAGGAAATTAATTGAGCTTGCAAAAAAAGGCTAATATATTATCCTTAAAGTATGTTGATAATTCTAAACATCATTCTTATACTGCTTCTTTGTTACGTGATGTACAAAGCCTCTGATTGGCTTATTCAATCGATTAAGACAGTCGCCGAAGACGGTATTTTCAGTAAGTTTTTCTTGGCCAGTGTTTTTGCTGGTGCCTTTTGTGCACTGCCGGAGTTGTTTATTGGCATTACCTCATCTCTTGAGGGGTTGCCAAATATTGCCTTTGGCAATTCCATTGGCTCCAGCATCTCGAACCTGGGTTTGGTTTTTCCACTAGCGATTATTTTGGCAACTTCAAAACTAATTGTTCACCAAGAGGATTTTAATCTTAATACCATTTTTTTTCTGCTAACAGCCTCTCTTTTCCCCTTTTTGCTTATTCTTGACGGTAATCTTTCGCGTGTCGATGGTTTGTTTTTAATTTTTTTGTTTGTTACTTATTCTGTCTACCTCTTTAATAAGCGACCAAAACACCAATCTGGATTACGAAATTTTTTTATTCGGCTGGAAAAATCTTTCCACAAGGGCCAAGTTAGGCAGGCAGTGCTAGTGATGTTTGTTGCTGTTGTAATGCTTCTCACTTGTTCTCATTTTTTGCTAAAGTCAGCAATGTACCTAGCTGAGGCACTTTCGGTTCGTCCTTTTTTGATTGCTGTTTTTATTCTTGCCCCAGGCACTAGCTTTCCGGAGCTTTTTGTTTCTCTAAACTCAATTCGCAAGCGCGAGTTTAACGTTCTTTATGGCGATATTTTTGGTTCTTTGATTGCTAATGCAAATTTGGTTATCGGCACTACTGGCTTAATTGCCGGATACCAGATAGATATCTTCCCGGAATATTTGCTTTCGCTGGTGGCTCTTATAGGTTTGTTTGTTCTTTTTATTATCTTTTCGCATACTCGCAAGCGATTTGATAGGTGGGAAGCAGTTGTTCTTCTTGGGGTTTATGGCTTATTCTTTCTAGCAGAAACCTTTATTAAGTTTTGAGAATTGCAAACCGAAAAGCACTGTGTTAAACTAAAGTTCAAGTATGGTTAACTACGAATTAGTGTTGGTTTTGCCGGGCAATACTGAAAAGTCGGCCCCGTCTACCCTAAAAGCCAACCTCGAAAAGATTCTAACTACAGTAAAAGCCAAACTCCTTAAGGAGGAGGATTGGGGTGTTAAAAAGATGGCCTATCCGATTAAAAAAACTAATTTAGGCCAGTATCTTTTTTGGCAGATAGCTATCGATTCAGACAAAATTAAAGAACTTCATCGTTTGCTGAACTTTGAAACTAAATTACTACGATATATGTTGTTAAAAATTCCAGCTGAGGCTAAAAAATAAAATCATATGGCAGTCAGATCTCTAAACAAGGTAACCCTAATTGGTAATTTAACTCGCGATCCGGAGTTGCGCTATACTCCCCAAGGAACAGCGGTGGGACAGTTTGGTTTGGCAACCAATCGTGATTGGACAACGGCTCAGGGTGAGAAAAAAGAAGAAGTTCAGTACCATCGAATTATTGCCTGGAGCAAGCTGGCAGAACTTTGCAAGCAGTTACTGGTTAAAGGAACCAAGGTTTATGTTGAGGGGCGCATTGTCTATCGCAGTTTTGAAGGTAAAGATGGCGTCACTCGCAACATTACCGAAATAGTGAT
>CAZEVA010000021.1:0-3636 GCA_964515585.1 uncultured Gammaproteobacteria bacterium
TGGTGGCGCAATGCAATCGATGGTTAATCATGAGCTGTTTTCTAGTCAACTGATCAGGAGCTATGTTGTTGATAGCTTTAGTGACAACTCCTTTTCAAATAAATTAATAAGAATATATAGTGATATCCTTCATAGTTAGGTTTGGTAATTCCCATGTCTTTTTTGCATAGTCCTATTGTGTTAAAGAAAATATCTATAGAAAATTTATTTGTTAGTTTGACAATTTTGTCCTTAATTTTCGGGTCAATTACAAATTTTCAACCAGCTAGGATATTACCTGTTTTTGCTTTTTTTTATTTAATAATTAATAGAAAAATTATTAAGCCAAAGACAATACCAAACTTTTTAGCTCTTTTAACTTTTATTGTATGGATTATGTGGGGAATATCTTCTTTATTTTGGACTAGTGATATTTCAAGGGGTGTAGAAGAAGTTATTATAATAACAATTGGATTTGTTACGTTTTTGGTTTTTATGAACTTTAATTTTAGATCTACAAAGCTTTTGAATATTATAAGAAAGTCATGGGTTTTTTCTTATTTGTTAACTCTCCCAATCGCAATATTTGAGCTTATAACGGATAAGCACCTCCTTATTAGTACTAGTGGTGATATCGGCACCGGGGGACTTGGAAGGTTTGTCTATGCTGGTGTTACGTTTGGTAACAGAAATAATTATGTAGAATTTATAGTTTTATGTATCCCTTTTATACTCTGGACTATTGATATATCAAATATGATAAAATTAAAAATATTTTATTTTATTATATTTTTTAGTGCTATAATAATTGTTTTTATTAATGGTTCTCGTTCGGGAATGTTCTGCATTTTTATACAATGTTTTTTTTGGTTTTTTTTACAAAGAAGAAACAAATTAAAAGCATCTATAAAAAATTTAGTTTTAGTAATTTTTTTGTTTTTAACATGTTTTTTTGCTTTTCAAATTCAGCCAGCTTCGTTAAGCCGTCTTTTGAGCTTACAAGATGGATTTGTTGGTGAAAATCAAGTTATTCGTATCAACATTTTTATTAATGGATTGCGGCTTTTTGTGGAATCAAGTGGCTTTGGTGTTGGTGCAGGTGGCCTTGAAAGACGAGTTGTTAATGATGCTAATATGCTTTTTACTGGTGGTATAAATTCTGTACATAATTTGTGGATTGAAGTTTTAGCTAAATATGGTTTGTTTGTCTGGGTACTATTTGTTTTATGGTTGATCTCTGTGTTTTTATCAGCCGTCCAAGCAAGAAAAAAGTTTGAAATTTCGAAAAAATTTTTTTTAGAAAGAGCAATGCGTGCTTCAATCGTGTTGCTAAGTAGTTACCCTCTTTGTTTTTTGGTTAATAGTTCGACATTTCGGTGGGCTATGCTCTGGGTATCATTTGCTTCTGTTTCTATAATTACAGATATGGGTATTATATCTAAATCCGGATTCAATGTTAAAAGAGGTTAGAATGAGGCACATTTGTATTATACAACCTCTTATTCCTAAATATCGTATTCCTTTATTTAATGCTTTAGCCGCAAACAGTGATTTTGACTTGACTGTAGTGGCTGATCTAAAAGTTGAAACACAACTTAATCAGATTGATAACGCTGCTGAAATTAAATTTAATACTATACATGTTCCTGAGAAGGTTTTTGGGGGTTTGGTATTTCGTCCTGGGCTTGTAAATATTTTAAAAAAGCATGATTTTGATGCAGTTATTTTTTCCGGTGGGAATCGAAATATTAGTGAACTGTTAGCTCTTTATCGTTTAAGATATCGAGGGATTCCGTGCGGTGTATGGGGGATGTTTTTTAGTGTTAAGGGGAAAGCCCGCAATTTGGCCACTTCAATTGTGTCTAGATTATATGGCGCTGCAGATGTTTTGTTTGGATATGGTGTTAAAAGTAAGAGTGCGTTAATCAAGGCCGGTGTGAATCCCCCCAAAATAGTTGTGCTTCATAATGCGATAGACCAAAAGCCCATTTGTAATATCCGGAATTCTATAAGTTCTGAAAATTTTCGTCAGTTTGTTGATAAAGAAGGTCTTTTAGGATTAAAAATTATTTTGCACGTTGTGCGGCTTACAGACATTAAGCGGCCAGAATTAACTATTCAAGCATTTGAAAAAATTTGTCAAAAACGTGATGATGTCTGCCTTGTCATGATTGGTGGTGGGCCACTTGAAGCTGCTATGAAGGCTTTAGCAGAAAGGATAGGTGTATTGCCTCGGTGCCGTTTTTTGGGGCCAATATATGACGAAAAAATTTTGGCTTATTGGTTTAAGGTAGCCTCGGTTTTTACTTGTGCTTCTTGTATAGGGCTTAGTGTGCATCATGCAATGTGTTACGGAGTGCCTGTGGTCACTGATAATAATGAAGTCACACAAACTGCTGAGTTTGAGGTTGTTGTTGATGGGGTAAACGGTCTTCTTTACAATTATGGAGATATTGATGATTTTGCGAAGAAGCTTTTGCGGATAATTTATGATGATTCTCTGAGAGCCAATCTGTCTAAAAACGCTATTATGCGAATTGAAAAAGAATATACGCTTGAGCGTATGACGGATAATTTTTGTCGAGGGATTAAGAGGTTATTTGTTATGTGTCCATGATATTTGCCTCTTATTTTGGGGATACTGGTGGGTAATTGCAAATACTCCTGTATTCCTATTTTATGATTTCCCGATGACGAAATTAAGGTCTTGAATCCAGAATGAACATTTTACAAATAAATTCCGTTTGCGGCATTGGCAGTACCGGCCGGATCGCGACCGATTTGCATGCGATTTTGGTGTCGCAAGGGCACCAGAGCACGGTGGCTTTTGGGCGCGATCCAGCTAAAAACTGTAATGACATTATTCGCATCGGGAACTGTTTCGATAAATATCTTCATGCTGCCCGTACCCGCCTTTTAGATACGCATGGCTTTGGTTCTAAATCAGCTACTAGGGTTTTTATATCAAGGCTCAAGGCATTGAACCCTGATGTCATTCACTTACACAACCTTCATGGTTATTATCTGCATATCGGGTTGCTTTTTGATTACCTCAAACGCGCTAATAAACCAGTTATTTGGACCTTGCACGATTGTTGGGCCTTTACTGGCCATTGCGCATATTTCGACTTTGTCAGTTGCGACAAGTGGCAGAGGGGATGCTATGATTGCCCTTTAAAAACGGAATATCCGAAAAGTTTTGGCCTTGACCGTTCTCGGTGGAACTATCAGCAAAAAAAAGCCTTATTTAACGGGGTGAAGAAGCTGACAATTGTTACCCCATCTCAATGGCTAGCGGCCTTGGTTCGGCAATCGTTTTTGAGTGAATATCCGGTGATGGTGATCAACAACGGGATTGACTTGAGTGCTTTTCATCCAGCGCAAAGTGATTTTCGCAGTCGCTACAAATTGGAAAAACATTTTGTTCTTTTGGGTGTTGCAGCCGTTTGGGACGAGCGCAAAGGGTATGGTTATTTTCTTGAGCTTGCAGCGCGACTTAAGTCAGATGAAGCGCTTGTTTTGGTCGGGCTAAGTGAGAAGCAGATAAAAAGTTTGCCCCCCAATATCATCGGTATTGCCAGAACCACCAACACCGCAGAGCTGGCCGAGATTTACAGTTCTGCGGATCTTTTTGTTAACCCAACGCTTGAAGATAAT
>CAZEVA010000022.1:0-5950 GCA_964515585.1 uncultured Gammaproteobacteria bacterium
ATTGAACTGCTCAAGTACGAATTTAGCCTCGATGTGCGGCTCGCCAAAAAGAAGAGGCACGGCATGAGTACCAATCGCTTCCAAAAATTCGGCATAGGCAATTGCACAAGCTACTCCGTCAAGATCAGGATTTTTATACGAAGTGATTAAAACTAATCTTTGATTCATATTAAATGACTAAATACGGCACTTGATTATGACTTAAATATCGTGGGTGGCTGACCGGAGTTGAACCGGCAACCTTCTGCTTCACAGGCAGACGCTCTAACCAGTTGAGCTACAGCCACCAATGTGCTCCCGAAGGGAATCGAACCCCTATCTTCACCTTAGAAGGGTGTTGCTCTATCCATTGAGCTACGGGAGCTTTCAATATTATATTATATCTTCCTTGCGCTTGCGGATAAAGCTAATCCATTCTTCAATAACTTCAAAAAGCACCTTGAACGGAGCTTCAATGAGAAAGTCAAAGAAAAGAAGCAAAACATTGATTTTAGCAATCTCAGAACTTAGCCATTTGCCAACTGAAACCAGAGGCATTAAAAAAAAGTCAATTACAGGAGTAAAAATGCTTTCTTTTTCCTTAACCACATATTCCTTAGCCATTTGGCTAATACGATAGCCAAAGAAGCTTACTGCAGAAGCAAAAAAGAAGAAAATTATCTTGCTGGTAAGATGAAAACCAAGCAGATCGAGAAAAAAATTAATAAGCATAAAGGTAACTCCAAAGGTAGTAAAGTAAAATGCCCAAAAAGTGAAATTAAAGAGAAAATGGCGATTTTCCTTTTTCTTTGCTTTAAAAACAATCTTCTCTGTTTGTTCTTCAAACAGCAAAAAACGAATTTTTTCCCAAATTCGCTGGGTATTTTGCTCGTCGGGAACTGCGGTAAACAAGACAAATAGAAACATTAAGAAGGGTGGAAACAATGCATTAATGGCAAGCGACAAATAGTCAACTGATTCGCCTAACTGATGCATTAATGGATACTCGGCTAAAATAACAAAAATCATTTTGGTTAGAAAGATATAAATTACACTGCGAACTCCAGCTCGAGACAACTTCTCTTTTGAAATCTGATATTTATCTTCACAAAGAGACTCAATGACACTTTTTAATTTCTTTTCGTTGTCCAAAAGCTCATCAATACGGCCTATATTTTGCAGCAGGGCTTCTTTGAAGATTAGATAAGCCGGCCTTAGGTTGCGTAAATAAGCGTTGATTTTGCGATTACTGGGCTGTGCAATTTGCTTATCAATAAACAAAATGGCTTTCTTATATTCTCTCTTCTTTTCTGAAAATTCATCAGGACTAACCTTCAAGAGAGGTTCAAATAAGAGTTTAAAAAGGTGATAGCGCAGGTAAACAGCATCGCTTTTTAGAAATACCTGCTCTAAGGCAATGTAAAAAATAAGATTTTTTTCGTCGATGGTTTTGTTTTCGATAACTACATTAGGATTTATTATTTGATAAAAGTAAAAGAGAAACAAAAACTCCAGCCTTACTTCTTTATCATTAAAAACCTCTTCAATTTGGCAAACTAAAAGATCTTTAATAAACTCATTAATAATGATTCGCTTTTGCCGACTTTCCCCTACTATTAGTTTGTCTCTTAACTTAAGGTGCCAATCAAGAATATTCTGCAGTTTTTCAATACTGTCTTCGGGTATCTTTTCTCTTTGATAATAACCAGCCCAGGCAATTTCTTTGGCTAATGATAAGGCTTCGTCTGACAAATTAGGGTTAAATGCCAAACGGCGGCTGATAATTCGATTAATGGCGTTGCGACGAATAATATGCTCGTCTTTGAACTCAATTACGTTGCGAAACTTCTCATAGGCAATAGCGAAAAAGGAAACAGTTTTGGAGACATCAATAGACTCCGAACTCTCTGGATCGGTAGATTGAGACATTGTTCTTAAAGCGTCAACCAACTGCCTTGTTTGGCTTGTAAGCTGTGTCATAGTGTATAATTCTATCATATTAACATTTGCCTCTGTAGCTTAATGGATAGAGCACTGGTCTTCGGAACCAGGAATAGGGGTTCGATTCCCTTCAGAGGCACCAATGCTTATAGTAGTAGTTTTTGTGCAATTTGTGTTATTTATAGTTCTTTTTTTCTTTGGTTTATACTTTGCCAGTATGCTTATCTCAGATTTTTTTGGTGTTCCTTTTGTGCCTAGTCAAAACCAAAACTTTCAGGAAGCACTAGATAAGTTGGTGTTTAACAAAAAGGATGTTTTTTATGATTTAGGTTCTGGTGACGGCCGCCTGGTTTTTTATGCTGCCAAGAATTTTGGTATTAAGGCTGTTGGTGTAGAACTTAATCCTCTACTAATTACCTTCTGCCGAATTAAAAAGAAAATATCTGGAAATAAGAAAGTCGCTTTTCTCCGGCAGAATGTTTTAAAAACCAACCTATCTTCTGCCCGAGTTATCTATATGTTTTTGTTTCCGGAATTAGTTAAAAAGCTGTCTTCAAAAATTAAAAAAGAATGTTTACCAGGAACGGTGATTGTGTCACACGGCTTTGAAGCAAAAAAACTGAGGCAGTATCAACAACAGTTTCTAAAAGACAAACCCTTCTCTACTTATTTTTATCGTCTTTAGTTTTTTTAATTTGCAGAGAAAACTGTTTTTCTAGATATTCGATTATCTTATCTAAAATAGACTGTTTGCTTGTGGGATAGGAATAAATTCTCATGGTGTAGAAATCTTGATAACGAGCGGCCAGCTCAATTTTGGCAACCGCACGAAATTTCTTTTTTATCGACTGAGCTAACTCCTGCCAATGATTTTTTTGGTTAAAGCGGTAAGTGAGGTCTTCGATAAAAGGAGTCTTGCTTGCCTGTTTTGAAACAGGAGTCATAAGCTGAAAATGTTTAGCAAGAAGTTCAAAATCAAGTTCGGCTACCATAACTGGCTTGTTTAAGTCAAATTTCTGGTTAAACTCACTATGAAGCTGACCAATTTCTCCCAAATAAATATTATTTAAATAAATAGTGGCGCAGGTTTTTTTTTCTAGATATGGCTTATTTGAATAGGGGTGGTAAACAATATCCTTATTAAGATTCCCGAATTGAAATAATGATTCCAACAAACCTTTCAACTCAAAATAGCTGTCAGTAGTGAGAAAAGAAAGAAGAAGCTTTTCGTGAGGTAAGTTTTTTGGTTGGGGCAGGTAAGCCTTGCCTAACTCAAATAGTCTTAACGAGCATTTTTTGTTATTGTTTAGCTGTGCGGCCTTTACTAAAGACGGTAATAATGATTGACGAAAGCAAACTAATTCGTTTGAGAGAGGATTGGTCATTCTAATTGGCTTCTGGGAAAAAGCAAAAGCCTGAGTTAACTCTTCTGAAACCATTGAGTAATTATAAAGCTCAAAGTAGCCAAGAGCGCTAACTCGCTCTTTGGCAACCTGCGCAATTTTGTTTACCTGTTGCTGTGAACGAATTTCTTGATCAGTTTGATAAACAAAAGGAGGTAGATAGGAAGCTAGCTTATGATAACCCCAAAGTCGGGCTACCTCCTCAATTAAGTCTTCTTTGATACTAACATCATTTAAACGCCAAACCGGAACTTGGAAAATTAAGCCTTTTTTGGTTTTTTCTAAAAGCTTAAAACCAAGGTCTGCCAAAATTGTAATAATTGTTTTTTCCTTTAACTCAACTCCCATATAACTATAAATATCTTCGACAGATAAAGAAACAGATTTAGACTGAGGCTTAATTCGATTAATTGAAACAAGCCTACTCCCTATCTTGGCGCCAGCATACCGTTTAAGTAACTCAATACCGCGCCAAAAGGCAGTTTCGGCACTAGCATAATCAGGATTGTTTTCATTATAAGAGGCCGCCAAAGTTCTAATTGCATGTTTCATTGAGGTACGCCTAATTTGAGAGGGCTGGTTCATTTCCACAAAATAAACCGCACGACGAGTATCCTCGGTAACCATACTGTTTTCTGCTCCAATTACTCCCGGCAAGTCAACAATTCGGCCGGAACCATCATCAATAACTACATCTTCTTTATTCAAACGAAATTTACGACCATCTAAAGCAATAAAAAGCTCATTGGCTTTGGCATAGCGAAATAATAATTTATCCGTATTCAACCTGTCGTAATCAAAAATATGCGCCGGGTGGCCGATTTCCAGCATTAGATAATTAGTAATATCTATAAGGTTATTTAGTGACCTAATGCCGGCTATCTGCAAACGTTCCTTGATAAACTGAGGTGAGCAGGTAACTTTAACTTGGTCAATAACTAAGGCCATCGCTTTTCGAGTTAGCTGGTTTGGGTCACTAATAGTTAGTTTGCTTCTATTACCTAGAACATTAGTTTTAGAGTTTAGTTTAGGCTTTACCAATTTGGCTGTTATTCCTTGATTTTTGAGAATTGCCGTAGCCTCTCTGGCTAAACCAATCACTGAGGCACAATCAATACGATTGGTGGTTATCTCAACGTCATAGGCAAAGTCATCACCAACCTTCTGGAGATGGTCAACAGATGGGCCACATGAGGTTAGTAAATCAGCAATAAGCCGTGGTTTTTCTGCTGTTTTAAGATATTCTCTCAACCAGCTGTCTAATATTTTAATATTCATTTTCACTTTCATAAATATCTAACTGGCCAGAAAACAGTTTGCGTAAGTCAAAAAGCTGATATTTCATCATATAAACTCTTTCCACACCAAAACCAAATGCCCAGCCAGAAAACTTCTGGGGATTAATCTTCCCTTGCCGCAAAACATAAGGATGAACCATTCCCGCTCCACCAAGCTCTAACCAACCGCCTTTACAAACACGACATTTTTTGCCTTTAATTCTGGTTGTTCCATGGCAAATGGTACAGGCAATGTCGATTTCAAATGAAGGTTCGGTAAACTGAAAGTGAAACGGCCGCAAACGTATCTTAACATCATGGCCAAAATACTCCTTAACAAAGTATTCAATTGTCCCTTTCAGATGAGTTATATTTATGTTTTTATCAATACAGAGGCCCTCAAATTGGTGAAACATCGGCACATGAGTAACATCCCAATTGCGTCGAAAACAACGAGCAATATTAATCATTCTAATTGGCTTATTCTTCATCCGCCACATCTCTCTTACTTGAGCAGAAGAGGTATGGGGCGAAAGCACCATTTTGCCATAAATTGGGCTAGCTGGTCCGTCGACCAAAAAAGACTCGAACTCGTCGCGAGCCGGATGAGAGGGAGGCATATTTAAGCTGTCAAAAGAAAAGTACTCATATTCAATTCCGGGATAGGAAACTTGATAAAAGCCAATCTTCTCAAAAATATGCCTGACGCTGTTTATGGTTTGGCCAACTGGATGTATGGCGCCAACATCTATTTTCTTACCCGGCAAGGTAGGGTCAATAGCTATCTGCTTAGTTTTTAGTAAATCTTTGCGGCGTTTTTGATGAGCTGATAAAATTTGGAGTTTAAGCCTGTTAAGTTTCTCTCCAAGCTTTTTACGTTTATCTATATTTTTTTCCTGCTTTAGTTTCTTAAGTTCGGCTTTTAGGAGTCCTTGCTTCCCTAATATTTTTACCCGAACCAACTCCAACTCAGATAAAGATTTGCTACCGGTAATTAATTTAAGTGTATTGTCTAACACAGATTATGCTTGCTTAATTTTTTGCAACAGCCTTTCAAAAAAAGACTTATCCTGAGCAATTAAAGCTAGGATTTTGCGATCAAGCAGTATCTTTTTGGTTTTCAACAAATGAATAAAACGGGAATATTTAAGTTCAAAGGGAGATAGAGCCGCATTTATTCTGGTAATCCAAATCCGCCTTAACTGGCGCTTACGATGTTTACGGCCGGCAAAGGCATACTCGCCAGCATGTAGAACCGCCTCTTTGGCAACCTTGTAGAGGCGACTTCTGGTCATTCGATAGCCTTTAGCCAATTCTAAAACTTTCTTGTGTTTTTGATGGGAAACCACT
>CAZEVA010000023.1:0-3123 GCA_964515585.1 uncultured Gammaproteobacteria bacterium
GTAATGGCGGACAAATTGCATTAACAATTTTGGCAATCACTGAAAAAAAATATCCAACAGTGTTATGGGCTCCAGTCTCAAAACCTTTTCCTTACTCAATACTGTTTTATACAGATCAATACTCTGATAAAGGCAAATATCTAAGAAAACTTATAGCAGATTTCGAAGATAAGTATGATATTAAAAAATACGACCCAACAAATTACTATCATCTGATAAAAGCACCTGTACAAATACACCAAGGCATGCTGGACGAAGATGTTCCAACTAATTGGTCAAATGAACTTTATGAATTGCTTTCAAAACATAATGATGAGATTGAATATTTTACCTACGATAACGCCGATCATAATTTAATGCCAGATGGGTGGAATAAAAGCGCTTTTGAACTATTAAGTTTCTACAACAACGAATTACCAAACGAATAATAAAAAAACAATGATGGGCTTAAAAAAGGGGTTGGGAGTAGTTACCATCACGAGGAATGCTGATAGGCTGCTTGATAAAGCGTTTTTATCGGTTGAGGAAATTGCCGATGAGATTGTTGTTGTTGACAGTAATTCAACTGACAGAACTTTGGAAATTGCCAAGAGGCACAAAGCCAGAATATACAGCCTGAAAACAAAAAATCTTGGCTATCAGAAAGAATTTGGGGTAAAAAAAATCAACTATGAATGGGTGCTAATTCTCGACAGCGATGAGATAGTTACTCCTCAGCTTGCCAAAGAAATAAAAAAAACTATTAACTCAAAAACAAAATATTATGGTTACAAAATTCCCTACCAAAACCATCTTTTCGGCAAACCAATTTATTATGGCGGCGAAGACTACGCAAAGTTAATTTTGTTTAAGAAAAAATATGCGACCATAAAACCTGCGCTTGTTCATGAAAATTTTCAAGTTAAAAATCTAAACTCCAGCCAACTAAAAAATAAAATACTACATTATTCGTATCTCACTCTGCCCCAAATGTATCGCAAATTTAGCCAATATGCCATAGCCGAAGCTATTCAAAAAAAGGACAGTTCAGAAAAGTCAAGCTTGAAAAAAATATTTGCCTATCCAGCCCATATGTTTTGGGCAAGGTATATCAAAGACAAGGGCTATAAAGACTATTGGGCCAGGATTTTTTTGGACCTCGGATTCGCCTATATGGAATGGCTCACCTATTTGTATCTAGCTTGGCTAAATCTAAAAAAATGAAACTCCAAACTATAATTGTGACATATAAAACTCGAGAGAAGAAGTTGTTAGCCCTAAAAAAACAATTATCCTCTGCCGGAATTAGCGATAAACAAATATGTGTAGTTGATAACAGCAAAAATAATCGCGGCTATTCAAAAGCTGTCAACATCGGCCTGAAAAAAGGGAAAAAAGAGGGCTATCAATATTTTCTCATTGCTAATCCTGATATTGAACTAATTAACTTTGATTTTGAAAAAATAAAAAAGGGGTTTTTGAGATTTGATATTTTTGGAGGAATCTTTGTACAAAACAAAATAACATACTGTGGCGGAAAAATTGATCCGGTTTTTTTAAGCGGCGGGTTAAATACCAAGAAAAATCTAAAAACATATTTTTTAACTGATTTTGTGTCTGGCTCACTAATGTTTATTAATAAAAAGGCAATTGATAGGATTGGATATTTTGATGAAAAGTTTTTTTTGTATTATGAGGATGTTGAATATTGTTACCGAGCAAAGCTGAACAAGCTTAATGTTGGTATAAATAGTAAAATAAAGTACCGGCATTTTGAACAATCAGCAAAAAACCCAAAGAAACAGCATTATTTAGAGAAAAGCCACCAACTGTTTGTTTGGCAATATGGAGCTTGGTGGCAGAAAGCGGCATATTTATACAGAAAATGGCGAAAAAAATAACTGATAATAAATTTTTAATCAATTTTGGCTGGCTCAATTTGTCTTCGTTGATTAATAAACTCATTAGCTTTTGCTATGTAATTGCCCTAGTTCGTCTTTTGCCGCAAAGCAGTTTTGGAATATATAACTTGGTTTGGGCTCATTTGGGAATAATGGGCGGCTGGCAGGATTTGGGGACAACTCCATATGGCTTACTGCAAAATGAAAAAATTAATCGGCAAATATTAAATAATATTCTTTCTCTAAGAATAATTTTGGCCTTTTTGATCTCAATTATTACCATTTCTCTGGCTATTTTTTTTGCTTACTCAGCTGAGATTGTCAGAACCGTGATTTTGTTTTCCGGTTTGTATCTTTACACTGCCTCAGTGGGCTTTTTTTTAATTATCTGCTCGATCAAGAAGAAATTATTTTATCCCTCAGTTATGGCAATTGCTTTTAATACCATTTTAGTTGCCAGCAATTTGCTAGTGCTTTTCCACACCCATAACGTTTTTACCGTATTTAAAATTACCGCTTTGTATTATTTACTGTATGGGCTTTTACTTTTTTTTGTGATTAAGAGGTATTTTTTTAATTTTCGATTTCGGCTAGAAAAAAAACAGGTCTTAAAAATCTTTAAAAATTCATTTGTTTTTACTCTAATATCTTTTTTCGCTAGTGTGCAAACTCGGGCTGATTATTTAATTATTAATAAACTGTTGGGGCCTTCTCAGCTAGCTCTATATTCGGCGGCTCATAAGTTTTACGACGTTCCTCTTTTGATGGTAGCAAACTACAACTTTAGTTCTATCCCCATTTTGAAGTCTTTGTATGAGAAAAATAGATACAAATACCGGCAAAAAATTAGAAATGATGTTTGGTTGCTTCTTAGTCTTTCTTTGGTTATTGTTTTGGCAACTTGGGCTTTAGGCGGGTTAGTGATAAATACCTTTTTTTCGGATAAATATGCTCAATCGGTACCAGTTTTAAAGGTTATTATTCTCAACTTGCCGTTAGTACTTGTAACTTCGGTTTTTTTAAATGGCCTTTATGCACAAAATAAACAAGCAAAAGTCGTCTATTTTTTTGGAGCAGTGGCAGTTTTAAACATTGTTCTTAATTATTCCTTAATCCCTATTTTGGGAATTATGGGGGCTGCTACTAGCACAGTTTTTAGTTATCTGGCTTTGTTAATTAGTTTTTCGTGGTATTTGTTAAGGCAATTTAAACATGAAAAAAGTTAGTATCGATGCCGGAGCTT
>CAZEVA010000024.1:0-3162 GCA_964515585.1 uncultured Gammaproteobacteria bacterium
TGACAAGCCGGAAATATTCGAAAATCACTATTTCGGGCCAAATCTGCACCGGCAAAACCACTCTTTATCAGGCTTTGAGCCAAAAACTCGGCTGGCAAGCGTTTTCTACCGGCGCCTTCTTTCGAGAATATGCCGCCAAACATAAGCTGGATATTGAGGCCGCTCAAGAGCAGAATGAACAAATTACCAAAAAAATCGACTACAAAGTGCGCGACCTTCTCAAAACCAAAAATCACATCATTGTCGAAGGCTGGCTGGCCGGCATTATGGCAGCCGGCACATCCGAAGTACTAAAAATTCTTTTAATCTGTTCTGCCTCCAAGCGCGCCCACCGCTTTGCCCAGCGCGAAGAAACCAGCCAAAACCAGGCCCGCCGCCGCGTAAAAGAACGTGATCAAAATTGGCTAGCCGAGATTAGCAAAATCTACCGCCGCAACGACATTTTCTCCCCCAAAAACTACGACCTGGTCATCGATACTACTCAAAAAACCCCTAGCCAAATTCTCCAAGCAGTAATCAAAAAATTACAGCCAACCCGATAATCAAACCGGCTTTAGCTACTCTTTTCCAATAAGCTATTTTGCTTGCAAACCTGATTTTGGTGGGCTATAATTGCCGGATGGAATATCCGCAATACAATCCAGCTGAAACTATAGGCGAAGTAAAAAGTCTTTTTACCCGAACAGAATTTCCTAAAAAAGAAATTTCTGGTTTCTATGAACTTTCCCCAAATCTTCCTGATTCGTTTGCACAAAAACTTCAAGAAACAAACCAAAACCAAGGCATTCTTTACGGCCTTACTGGCGATTGCTATGAAGCCCCCCTTATTGAAATTAAACAACTTTACCCAGATATTGCTTTTATTACTGCCAACACTGCTATCAGAAGCCCCGAAGCTCTGCAGTTTATTGAACAAAACTTTCTAAAAAACAATGGCAATCCTTCTTATGTCCCTCTTGAGGCGCCTTTATCGCGCGAAGACGTAATTAATGTAGCCGATACCGCTCTTTTATATGGCACCGATCCCTACCGCTATTTTCTGCCAAAGCTTTTGGCCTCTTTATTTGAAAAGCTCAAAGAAGGCGGCTCACTTTTTGCCTCAGGCCTTATTGTTAAAACTGAGGATATTGCCAATCTCCAAGAATTTTATTCTCTGGAGAAAAGCCAAATTAAAGTATCTAGCTCCAACTATTTGCCCAAAACATTTCGCCAAGCCGGCCTTTCTTCAGTTGGCCTTTGTCTCACTAGAGATAAAGAAACTCCCAGCCCTCTTTCGCTTCCCCAAAAAGAAATCTTTCAGATTCTTGATGGCAACAACTTTCCCGCTGAGGTAAAAATCCCCAGTTTCTAAGCCCCACATAAGCCCCAAAAATCTCTAAACTAACTTACACCTATACTTTTTGCGGCCAATTTTCTATACTGAAAGGGTATGGATTTTCAAATTGCCAAACTCAAAGAGAAGTTAATTTCAGCCAAACTGCCAGTCGAGCTTAATGAAAAAATCAACACCCAGCTTGAGCGGCTTCAGCTGGCAATGCAAACCGGCGGGGACAGTTCCTATGGCTACTAGGAGCAAACCTCCAGCTATTTAGAATGGATTATCAACCTGCCTTGGCAAAAGTCCAGTCAGGATATCCTCGACATTACCCGCGCCAAAACTATTTTCAACAAAAACCATTATGGGCTTGATCAAATCAAACAGCGCATTTTAGAATACCTTTCGGTAATCATTCTCCAGCGCCAAAGTTCCGGCCAACAGCCAATAGAAAGCCAAAACGCCCAGCCGCTTGATTTTTCCCCCCTTGCATCTGACCACAAGCAAACTCTGAGAGCGCCAATTTTGTGTTTTGTCGGTTTGGTGGGAACGGGCAAAACCACGATGGCCATTTCCATGGCTGAGGCTCTAAACCGCCAACTTATCCGCATTCCCTTTGGCGGCCTAGCTTCGGCGCTCGATTTGCGGGGCCTCTCCCGCATCCATCCTGAGGCAGAGCCGGGAATTATTATTAAAGCTCTGCGCCGAGTGCAGGTTAACAATCCGGTGATTTTGCTCGACGAGCTAGATAGAGTAAGCAACGAAAAGCGCCAGGAGATTATGGGCGTGTTGGTAGAACTACTAGATCCAGAGCAAAACAAAGCCTTTACTGATCATTATGTCGACTTTCCCTTCGATTTATCGCAGTCCATTTTTGTAGCTACAGCCAATAACACGGAGAAGGTAGCAACGGCGGTAATGGACCGAATGGAAGTAATCCAAATGCCTTCCTACACCGACGAAGAGAAAATTCACATCGGCAAAGAATATCTTCTCCCTGGAGCGCTCAAAGAGGCCGGCCTAAGTTCCCAACACCTGAAAATCGACGACAAAGTTTGGCCCATCCTCATCCGCCCGCTCGGCTTCGACTCCGGCATCCGCACCCTCAAACGCATTACCCAAACAGCTGTCCGCAAAGCCGCCTGGAAAATTCTTAACCACGAAGGCAACTCCTTCACAGTCAACGAATCCAATTACCGGGAGTTTATGGGGTAATATTATGAACGCACCCAATTTTTTAATTACTAATTTTTGTAATCAGAGCTGTCCGTTTTGTTTCGCTAGCAAAGAAATGAGTCACAAACGGCAAAACAAAGAGATTAATCTACAAGATTTTGAAAGGTATTTGAACGAGCTTTCTAAACTTAAAGTGGAAACAATTAAGTTATTAGGCGGAGAACCTACTTTGCATTCTCAACTTAGTCAGATAATTGATTTAAGTTTAAAAAAGTTTAAATATGTGCAAATTTTTACTAATGGTTTAGTTCCTGCAGAAAAAATCAAAATACTTGAAAAATATTATCCTAAGGTTAGATTAACTTTTAACACAACTACTCCGGCCTTTATTAATAACACTAAGTCTAGGGAATATCTTTCAAAATTGATAATAAAAATAGCCAGAAAAACTCAAGTTACTTTGTCTATAACTCTTGACCCTTTTTTTGATATTGATAGATATATTAGTATATTAGATTTAAAAATGTTGTTTACGGTTCAGGAAATAAGAATTGGACCAGCAAATCCAGTTGCTGGTCAGGGTAATTGGTATAGTTTTGCTGACTTTCCCAAAATTGGAAGCAATATCTATAAACTGGTTTATTTCTTTAGAAAAAAGATCAAAAATAATA
>CAZEVA010000025.1:0-2685 GCA_964515585.1 uncultured Gammaproteobacteria bacterium
AAAGGCGATAATGGTGCCCACATTGCCGAAAATGGCGTTTTTGACTTCTTCCTCCATTTGGCCGATAAATTGGTTAGCCACCACCAAATTCAGCTTATACTTTCGCGCCTCAGACAAAATGGTGGCAAAGTCTTGGGTAGCAAAGTTTTGAAACTCGTCGACATACAAAAAGAAGTCGCGACGCTCGCTCTCTGGCATCTCGGCCCGACTCATTGCCGCCGCTAGGATCTTGGGAATTAATACCAGGCCTAAGAAACTGGAGTTTTCCTCCCCTAGTTTACCTTTGGAGAGGTTGATGATTAAAATTTTGCCTTCGTCCATCACCTTGCGAAAATCGAAACTGCTTTTGCTTTGGCCAATAATGTTGCGAATAGCTTTGTTAGTAACAAAACGGCCAAACTTTGAGGCAATATAGTCGAGTGTTTCTGATTTGTGAAAGTCTGATGTTTGGGCTATTTGATCAGTCCAGTAACGCCGGATAATAGGGTCTTTAACTTTGGGTAATAATTGATTAACAAATTTTGGATCGGTTAAAATGCGATTCACTTCAATAAAAGTATTGCCTGGCTCAGCCATTACTGTGAGCATCGCGTTTCGAACCGCATGCTCAAAACGAGGGCCAACAATACCGGTGCGCTGAGGATCGTAAAGCTTGTACATTAAGTTGATAATGGCGCTAGCCATAAAATGCTGTTGCTCCTCAGTGTTTGCTTCCATAATGTTTAAGCCCATAGGGCGGTTGGCGTCGGAGGGATCAAAATAAATAACGTCTTCTGCTCGCTCTGGCGGAATATACTCCAGAATCTCCTCGGCGGCGTCGCCATGAGGATCGATAAAACAAAGGCCTTTGCCGTTTCTGATATCCTGGCTAAGCATTGACTTTAATAGTTCGGTTTTACCAACACCGGTTTTGCCGATAATGTAAACATGGCGTTGGCGGTCCTTGGGGCCAATAAAAGTGGGCAATTTTTGGCCGCGATATTTGGAGAAGCCGATAAACATGCCGTCTGAGGGCATATTAGCCGGGGCTGGGGCCCGCTTGGCTTTGAGCCAATTAATGTTTGGTGTTTCTACGGTTTTATTTGGCAAATGAAACAAAGTGGCCAACTCATCGGGAGAAAAAATGGAAATACTTTTCCAACGCCACCAATCGATAATAGGAAACATTCTGTAGACAAAGTTAAACATAAAGCCCGGCTTAAAAAGAATGCGCGCTTTGGTGAATTTGTTTAAGTCGGAATTAAATTGAGAAAAGGTGCCTTTAATATTGCGCAGATGCATCTCGGCCATTTCTTTGGAAGAAGAGTTGACCACAATACGAAGACAGGTTTCAAAACCGGGCCGACCAGACTTTTCCTCGATTTTTTCCAGAGTTTTTTGGTCGACTTGATAAGTGGCTTTTTCGGGATTGGTTTCATTTTTTCGAGTTGAGGACACATAGCTCTTGCCGGTTTTCTTCCAATGGCTCAAAGCCGGGCGAATTAACATTTGCACAACAGCTCCCTCGCTTTCACTCATTTTCGATAAAGCCGAAGTTAGAGCCGAAATGGAGTCGTTAGGCAGGTCTTTGTAGCTGCGAATGGGATAATATGGGGCTTCTTCTTGCCTTAGAGCCGCAAAAGCAACCTTCCCTTCTTTGTTAAAAATGTTTGGCTCTTCTACCACCGTAATTTCGGCATTGGGATAGTTGGCATAGATTTGTTTCTCAAGCAGGTCTTTTAGCCTCAAAGGAACATGGACAAAAAAATCAATTAACCCATGCCGAGCTACCAACTCAAAAGCTAAGGTGTCTTCCAAATGAATGAAGTTTAAAAGACCATCAAAATAGTCGTAGCTGTTTTTGAGACTGTAAAGGGCGGTAAAAAACTGTTCGGCGGCGTCGATTTTGATTTCATTATCTTTGGGCATACGCACTCGAATAACCACCATATCCAGCGCCAACTCTTCACGACGGCCAATTTTGTGCAATACTACAGCCAGGTGAAAAAGGGCATAAAGAAAAACGGCAATAATGACTGCAGACACGAGCAAAACCAAATAGTATTGGGCTTGCATAAGTGCGGTTGAGGCAATAAAACTGTTTTCCATTGTTATCTATTTAAGTATACATAATCAGACACCAAAATTACATGAATTTACAATTCGTTCCATCCCCGAATTGGAATTTTTTAATGGGTGGTGTAGGTGACTTCGCCGCCGGCATAAACCGGAACTGTGAGCCAAGCAGGCGGATAGAGATATTCGTTTGCGGCCGTACGAGAAACGGCATATTTTAGTTGGCGAGCAATTTGGTCATCGCTTTCGGACACATTTGCCGTTGAGGTGATAATTGTGCCTTGCTCCTCAATGGTTCCGCCTCCTAAACCTTGAAAACCAACTTCAACATTGTCCTGGTAGGCTACCCACACAAGCAGATATTTTGGAGTGCCTACGGGTAAAGTGAGATTAGCATAATAAGTTTGCCCTGATAAACCGCACTGGTTGCTACCATTATTAGAGACAGTGGCACCAGTAAGATTACTGGAACCCTGCGAATTGTAAGCATAGGTGTTAGCTAACAAAGAGCCGCCGTTCTCATAGAAATAAGAAATTATCATCCCTGTATCGGCCTTGTCCCAGCAAACTCTTATTTGGTTTGTGCCTGAACTATAACCATCTAAGTTTAAATAATATGAAGAGCCAGCA
>CAZEVA010000026.1:0-4490 GCA_964515585.1 uncultured Gammaproteobacteria bacterium
ATTCTTGCGCCGTTTTGTACCCTTTTTTGGTAGTAAAAGTATATTGTTTGTTTTTTGCAACCGGTTTATTAAATCTGCCTGGGGCTAGAATAAGCCAGCGATGTCCTTTGATATCCGGAACATATTTTGCCATTTCACTAAACAGTATACCCAAACCAAAACATCTTTCAAGCTTAAATTTTTGTATAATAAAGAAACCAAAAAGGGACGTAGTTAAATGGCATAATAGAGGTCTCCAAAACCTTTGTTGGGGGTTCGATTCCCTCCGTCCCTGCCAATTCCCAAGAACGGTAAACAGCTAAGCCAACTGGCGTGTGTTTTCTGTGCGGTAGAGAGAAATTGCCCAATAGCTTTTTGGGACAAGACTAAAGGCAAAATCTAGTAGGTAAACAGTTGTTCCCGTCTGCCCGAATTTGTGGAAAACTGTCTCCAATTGACTTTCCATATCACAGTGAATAAGATAGCTTTATGAAACTAATTGTTGGCTTGGGTAACCCCGGCTCAAAATATCACCTCACTCGCCATAACGCTGGTTATATGTTTATCGATTATCTTTTAAAAAATGATTTACTTGACAATCAAACCAAAACGCTTAAGCCCGAAACATATATGAATTCCTCAGGAAATGCCGTTTATAAAAAACTTAATTTTTACAAACTCACGCTCGGCAACTTATTGGTCGTACACGACGACCTAGACTTACGCCTGGGGGAGTACAAACTGCAAATGGCACGGGGCCCAAAACTGCATAATGGTATTAAAAGTGTAGAGCAGGCGCTAGGAAGTGTTGATTTTTGGCGCTTGCGACTAGGCGTAGATAACCGTGATGAAGAAAACCGTACTAGCGGCGAAAATTATGTTCTTGAGCCTTTTAAAAAAAGTGAACTTATTATTCTAAAAGATGTAGTTTTTCCTAAGGCCGCTGGGCAAATTATCAGTTTTGTCAAGAAATAAACAAAGTGATATTTGGCGGCCATGTTTCTATTGCTGGCGGGCTAGAAAAGGCAATTTCAAGAGGGGAAGCACAAAGTTTTGAGGTAATTCAAACCTTTGCCAGCTCGCCTCGGTCTTATACAGCGGCAAAGTATACTAGTGAGCAAATTGAAGAGTTTAAGCGTTTGTTAAAAGATAGCAAAATAATTAAGAAGCTTTTTTTCCATTCAATTTACCTAATTAACCTAGCTTCAGAAAAACCGGCGTTAGTTGACTTATCCGTTAAATCGCTTACAGAGTATTTGAATCTTGGTGCTAAAGTTAACTGTACCGGCACTATTTTTCACGTTGGTAGTACAAAGTCGCGCACCTTCTCTCAAGCAAAAGAACAGATAATTAAAGCCATAAAGCAGGTTTTGCAACGGACGCCAAAAGAACAGTTCCTAATTATGGAATTTGCCGCCGGTGCCGGCAACATCGTTGGTAATAGTTTAGAAGAGTTGGCGGCGCTTTACCAGGGAGTTAACTCACCGCGCCTCAAAGTTTGTCTCGACACTCAGCATCTTTGGGCTAGCGGAGTTGATGTTGGGAGCAAAGAAAAATTTGCCCAATGGCTTAAAAGACTTGATTTCCAAATCGGGATTGGAAATTTGGTTTGTGTGCATGCTAACGATTCTAAAACAGAGTTAAACAGCAAAAGAGACAGACACGAGAATATTGGTATGGGTTTAATTGGCAAAACCGGTTTTTACAATATTTTGCACCAGCCGTTACTGCAAAACCAGCCCTTTGTTTTAGAAGTTCCTGGTGCTAACAACACCGGCCCGGATAAAGAAAATAAAGATATTCTTAAACAACTTAGTTTAAAAACTGCCTGAGTAGTTCCGGCAAGAATTCTATCTGCTTGCTGTTTTTTTCTTCAAATAAAAACGGTTTAAGCCTTTGTTGGTATTTATTTAGGCTTGTTTTCTCTTGAGAAAATTTCTGTATACATTGTTTGATTAGATTTTTCTCAATTTTATTTTTTGTTAGAAATAATTGATTGGGCTTAGCTTTGTGACTTAACAACCAAACCAAATCATACAAATCACGTGGCTGAGTTTGTTTGCGAGATTGGTAGGCCACCATTTTTTGCACTAAATAAGTATCGAAATCGATAGTTGACACCCTGTTTAAAAATCCATAACGATTAAACAACTTCACTATTGGCGATAAATGCTGAAAGTAACAGTCGAAGTCTAACTTAATCATTAGTTTTTCCTGCTGATTACTTGATATCTTGAGTTTGCCAAGTAAATCTGGGAAACGCAGCTCATAGTAGTTTTTGGTAACTTTTTCGTTTTGATAAAGTTGACAGAGTATGTTTTCTTTTATCAATCGTTGTTGGACGTTAACTACTAACGCTTGAATTTCTGCAGGTTTAATTTTTTTATCATAATCAAAATCAAGATCCTCAGAAAACCTGTCAAGGTTATAAAGTAGTCTTAAACTAGTGCCGCCAATAAAGAAAATCCCTCGGCTAATTCGTTGTTGATATAAAATATTAATTATTTTTGATTGCAGGTATTCGCGCAGAATGGCTCGTTTTTTACTTATTGGCAACCCGTACTCTTTGGCAAAGCTCACTATCTGTGAGAAATTACTAATAATATTATTCATCTAAAACCTTTTTTACCCATTTGGGAAAACTATTAACAAAATAATTAAGCTTTTTGTTGTTAAGCACCGAACGATCAATACGCAGGTCCTTAAGAGAGGATAGTCTTCGTAGGTAAACAAAATCTAGCAAAGCCTTCTCTTTTTCGGCAATTGTCAAAGAAAATTCCTTTCCCGGCAAAACCCTATATGCAAAAAAAAGCCGTTGGTTAATTTTGCTATAAAAAAACGAACCAAAACAAGTTTCAATTTTTTTGGTAGTAATTGGAGTGACGCTAGTAGTATTCTGGGGAATGTCCGGGATCATGCCATAATAATAAAGAGCCGTTTCCAAACTGATATAAGAGGGTTGATAAAGAACTGCGGCTAACTCTAGCTGGTCAATGTTGTTTGGGTTAAAGCAGTAAAAGCCTTTTTTAATTTTTACAATCAATTTTTTCCTAACAAAACGGGCTAGCTGAGTTTTGATTAGGTTGTCGTCTTCCAGCGGGAAATTCTTCAAAACATCAACAAACGAAAAAAAATTACCGTTTACAGCTACTTTTAGCTCCAAGAATTTCATTTACACATAATGTACAAAAAAGTACACTATTTGTCAACTAATTTTGTTTAGCAAATTTATTAAAATTTCGTTATATTAATACTATGGTTTTATGTGACAAATTTTTTAACAAAGGCAAAATTTTGATGCTGGCGCTCGACCATCGCGGCAGTTTTCAAAAACTACTTAACCCGTCTCAACCTGGTAAAGTGAGTGCGGCCGAAACCATTAAGGCTAAGCGGCAGATTATTGAGGCGGTGTATCAGCAGTTTTCCGGCATTTTGGTTGACTCTTTGGCTGGCTTACCAGCTTACAAGCAGGCCACAGTGAAAGCAAACCACCCCAAACCATATCTTCTTTGCATTGAAAAAACCGGCTATGAAGACGAGCAGGGGAGTCGCAAAACCCAGTTAGAATTTTCGGTTGAGCAGTTGAAAAATTTGGGCGCCGGCGGCATTAAGTTATTGCTATATTATCACCCTCAGGCGCCTACCAGAGAACATCAGCTGAAAATAGCTAAGCAAGTACTTCATGATTGCAAAGCAGCCAAACTGCCGCTTTTTTTGGAACTGGTAACCTACCCAATAGAAAATACCAATTCACATAAGCCCGAACTAGTGCTCGACTCAATAAGTCAATTCCTTGAAGCCAAAATTATTCCGGACGTATTTAAATTAGAATTTCCGGGCGATCCAGCGGCCTGTTTTCAAATTACCAAACTGCTCAAAAAAACTCCTTGGATATTGCTCACGAGAGGGGATTCTTACCAAAATTTTAAAGAGCAGTTAAAAACAGCCTTAAATAATGGCTGTCAGGGTTTTCTAGCCGGCAGAGCTCTATGGCAGGAGTTTACACAATATGAAAAAAGCAAGCGTCAGGACTTTTTCCAAACCGTAGTTGCCAGGCGCTTTAGCCAAATCCGCCAGCTTGCCCTGTCAACCTAACACACTCCCGATGTCTGTAGGAAAGATAAGACTTGACATTGTTAATTTTTTTCTTTATTCTGATAGTTATGGAAGTTGTCCCAAGCAAAGACTATTGCCCAGTCGAAACTAAAGACGAACAAGAAAAGCCGCCAGAGCAGCCTGTAGTTCAAAGCCAACTACCCGAAAGCCAACCACCGCAAGACGATTCTAATGCGGCAGACCCAGCCAAAAACAAACCATCGCTTTTGTTAATCATCATCGTGGGAGTGCTTTTGTTTGTTAGTAGTGGGCTAGGATACTTAATATACCAAAAAGCCCAAACTAGTAAGCAATCACAAACTAACCTTGAGGCAAAAACGACACCGTCGCAGACTCAACCAACAACTCCTGAGCCTAGTGTGTTTGAGCCCGAAGAAGAGCCTATTACTGTTGAG
>CAZEVA010000027.1:0-4463 GCA_964515585.1 uncultured Gammaproteobacteria bacterium
CAGCCGCGTCTTTTAATCTTTGTAATGCTTGTGGGTCTTTTTTCAAATCAATATTATTCTCTTTTTTAAACTCGTAAGCTAAGTAGTCAACAATCAACTGGTCAAAATCATCACCACCTAAGTGAGTGTCGCCATTAGTGGCTTTAACCTGAAAAACACCATCACCAAGCTCCAATATTGTTATATCAAAAGTGCCGCCGCCTAAGTCATAAACAGCGATGTTATGAGCTTGTTTTTTTTCTAAACCATAGGCGAGTGAAGCCGCAGTGGGTTCATTGATTATTCTAATCACTTCCAGCCCGGCAATTTCGCCGGCTTGTTTTGTTGCTTGCCTTTGAGCATCATTAAAGTATGCCGGAACAGTAATTACTGCCTTATCAACAGTTTCCCCCAAATAACTTTCAGCATCTTTTTTCAGTTTTGAGAGAATCATAGCCGATATTTCTTGCGGGGTGAAGGTTTTGTTGTCTACTGCCACCACAGCCATATCGTCTCGTCCGGCTTTAACTTTATACGATAACCAATCCAAATCCTTTTTCACTGTTTTGTCCGAAATTTTCTTACCCACAATTCGTTTAACTGAATATACTGTTTGCTCAGGTTTGATAATTAACTGTCTTTTAGCAACGTCGCCAACAATGTGTTTTATTGGGTCAACTACCGAAGGAATAACATTGCGCCCTTCTGCAGAGGGAATAACTTTTGCCTTGCCTCCTTCCATCACTGCCATACAAGAATTAGTTGTGCCTAAATCGATACCAATAGTTTTTGCCATATTTTTATTTATTTACTCCCGTTTTTTTGGGAAACTTTTAATTGGCTAACACAAACTTTTGCTGGTTGCAAAAGCTTATTATTACATAGATAACCTTTTGAAAAAACCTTAGTGACTATATTATCTTTTAATCCTTCTTCTGTTTGTACACACTCCATGGTGTCTGGAGAAAAGTTTTGATTAAGGGGACTAACTTCAACAACGTTATATCTTGTTAATATTTTATCCAACTTGTCCTGAACTAGCCTTAGTCCGGAGTCTTTAACAAAAGCCTCAGCTTTACTCATATCTTCCTTAAGTTCAATAAGATCAATTAAAAAACGGAATAGTAAACTCTCGTTATCCTGCTTTTTTTCTTCATAAAGGCGTTTTTCCAAGTTCTGATAGTCTGCCAAAGCGCGCAGATACAAATTATTTTTCTCTTCAAGCTGTTTTTTTAGTTCGCTAAACTGTTTTTTCATTTTTTATTGTCTATTTTTTTCAATAACTTGCCTGATAATGCTGGCAGTATAGTTTACCAAAGGCAAAGCATTAGAATATTCAAGTCGGCATGGGCCGATTACGCCAATAGCGCCCTGATAATCTTTACCCTTAAAATGGGAAAAAATTCCTCCCAAACTAAATAATGGCTGATGAAGATAGTCCTCGCCAATTAGAATTTGAAAGCTTTCTTTATCTTCCTGAAGCAACTGATTTAGTAATTTTAACCAATAATCAAAGTCTTCAAGATAGTCAAAAATGTCTCTTGTGAGGAGATTATCATCAAACTCCTTAATTGCCAAAAGATTGCCGACTCCGCTATAGTAGCGAAAGCCGGTGTCCAAAAGAACTAGCGAGAGCAGGTTGCTTTTTTTTGCTAACGAGGTTGCCGACTCTTCTAGGAATCGCACCATATCGTTTTGATAATCCCAAACTTCGTTTTTCAAGGCCGCTTCCTCTGCGGTAGAAAGCTGTTTTTTAGGTAAAAGTGAGTTAATATAAAGCCTAAAGGCTTTGGGAGTGGGAATGCGGCCAGAAGAAAAGTGAGCCTTTTGGATATAACCGTTTTTTCCTAAAACTACCATTTCGTTGCGAATAGTAGCTGGAGAAAACCCCAGTTTAAATTTCTTTTCTAAAAATTCAGAGCCAATAGGCTTGCCATTAACAATATAGTCATCGATAATAGTTTTTAAAATTTTAATCTGTCTTTCAGTTAACTCGCTGATTGATTTCATCTTAGCAGTATTTTATGGGGTCTGCTAATAAATGTCAACTGCATTTTATGAAAATTGGCAAAAAATTGTGCTAATTTTAACGAAATAATTTAGCTCGGCCTAGCGAGTAATGGAAATTGGTAAGAGTTCGTTTGCCAATTTCTTTAGCCGGAACTCCAGCAACTATTTGCCCAGAGGCAACATTTTTAGTAACTACGGCTCCAGCGCCAATGATTGCCCCTTTGCCTACAGTTACTCCGGGTAAAATAATGGCTCTGGGGCCAACAAAAACATAGTCCTCGATAACAACCGGCTTTGTTTCTGCTGAAAAATCTGGGTGGTTTATTTGATGTTGTGCAGTATAAACCATCACTTCTGAGGCTATGTCAACATGGTTGCCAATAATCAAACTGCCACGACCATCCAGCGTTGCTTTTTCGCCAATAATTGAGTCTTGGCCGATTTTGATTTTCCCAAGAGTGTATAAGGTTAATCCGCGATGAACTGCTGAACCTTGAGCAATTTTAATCCCAATCAGTAAATAAAGTAATTTTCGCAAACTATGGGAGGGAAAAGAGCTTAAAGTATGAATAAAAAAAATAATCAGCTCCTCAAAAATTGAGTACAAACGAACAGTGATTTTGTCAACTATCTGTGAAGCAGAAAGCTTGCGTCCGTACTTATCTTTAAGCATACCCCTCTATTTTACCACTAAAACCCGTGATAAAATATTGAAAATGCAGTTTAAACTAAAAGCTAATTTTAAGCCTACCGGAGACCAGCCTCAAGCTACTACCAAACTAGTAAAAGGGATCAAAACAGGCCTTAAGGAACAAACACTGTTGGGGGTAACCGGTTCGGGAAAAACTTTTACTATGGCTAGTTGTATTGCCCAGCTTCAAAAACCAACCCTAGTAATCTCTCACAATAAAACTCTAGCTGGTCAGCTTTACCAAGAGTTTCGTGACTTTTTTCCTGAAAATGCCGTAAGTTACTTTGTTTCTTACTACGATTTTTACCAGCCAGAGGCTTATTTACCTGCCTCGGGAACCTATATTGAAAAAGAAGCTCAAATAAACGAACTAATCGATCAGCTCAGGCTTGAAGCCACTAGCAATCTTCTTTCTCGACGTGACACCTTAGTTGTTGCCTCGGTTTCTTGTATCTATAATCTTGGCCACCCCAAAAACTATCAAGAGCAGGTGTTGGCACTTAAAGTTGGCCAGAAGGCAAATATTAGACAGCTTAGTTTATTGTTTACCAAACTTCAATATCATCAAAATCAATTTGATTTTCAAAGAGGTACCTTTAGGGAGCGTGGTGAAAATCTGGATATCTTTCCTTCCTATCAAGACAAAGCTTTGCGAATAAAAATAGTCAATGATGTTATTGCCGACCTAAAACTAATTAACCCCTTAACCGGCAAAACTATTGGCAGTTTAAAGCATTTTAAGCTATTTCCTGCCAAGCATTATTTAGCAGGTGAAAGTCGAATTAAACAAGCTTTTCAACAGATTAAAGATGACCTTAATCAAGAAGTGGCTCTTTTGAAAAAACAGAAGAAAATTGTTGAGGCGCAAAGGTTGCGTCAGCGGGTAACCCACGACTTGGAGTTAATCAATCAGCTGGGCTATGTTAACGGTATTGAAAACTATTCTCGTTATTTTGATGGCCGTAAAACGGGAGAACCGCCCTACTCTCTATTAGAATATTTCAGATATCGTTATGGTAATGATTGGCTGTTGTTGATTGACGAATCGCATATGAGCATTCCCCAGCTTAATGGAATGTACAACGGAGACTATGCCAGAAAGAAAAATTTGGTTAAATACGGTTTTCGTATGAAAGCCGCCTTTGATAACCGACCATTAAAGTTTTCGGAATTTCTTGAGAAAAAACCAGCCACAATTTATATTTCTGCCACTCCGGCTGATTGGGAGTTGGGCCGCTCACAACAAGTAGTAGAACAATTAATTAGGCCAACAGGAATAACTGATCCGGTAATAAGTTTTCGCCCGGTTAACAATCAAATTAGCGATCTTGTTAGGCAGATTGACAAAAGAGTCAAGAAAAAACAACGAGTTTTGGTAACAACCCTTACTAAAAAGATTGCCGAGGACTTAAGTCAGTTTTTGCAAGAAAAAAAAATAAAAGCACAGTATCTCCATTCGGATATTAAAACTCTAGAAAGAGGTAATGTTTTAGAAAATCTCAGAAAAGGTAATTTTGATGTTCTTATTGGCATTAATTTACTAAGGGAAGGTTTGGATTTGCCCGAGGTCACTTTAGTGGCTATTCTGGACGCAGATAGAGAAGGTTTTCTTCGCAGTCGTACCTCCTTAATTCAAACTATGGGTCGAGCGGCTCGAAATATTGAAGGGAAAGTGATTATCTATACCGATACGATTACCAAATCAATACAAGGGGCAGTTGCAGAAATAACTCGGCGGCGCCATTATCAGATTTCCTATAACAAAAAAAACCAAATCACGCCA
>CAZEVA010000028.1:0-3908 GCA_964515585.1 uncultured Gammaproteobacteria bacterium
CCCGTCTCCAGCCAATTCCAAAACATCACCCCGGGGGTGATTCGGACTGATACAACGGCCAAAAAGGATATAAATTTTTTCGCTTCAACAATTTGGCGCAATCGTGAAGAAATCTTTGGCATCAGTCGGCCAGACCGCAATAAGCACCTTTATATTATCGGTAAAACCGGAGCGGGAAAGTCGACCCTCATTGCCAATATGGCCATTAACGATATTCGCAACGGCGAAGGAGTGGCAGTAATTGATCCGCACGGAGATTTATCAGAAATGATTTTAGACTATATTCCCAAAAGGCGAGTGGCCGACGTTGTTTATTTAGACCCAACTTTGAGCGAGAATAAGGCCTTCTCACTTAATTTGTTCGACAAAACCGACTCCGTACATCAAGACCTAATTGCCTCAGGCATTGTTTCGGTGTTTTACAAACTCTACGGCGACTCTTGGGGCCCGCGGCTGGAATATATTTTGCGAAACACTATTATCACTTTACTACACTATGGCAAAGGCACATTCGCTGATATTCTCAGGATTCTAGCCGACAAAAATTTTCGCCGTAAAATCGTTGAGGAAATAAAGGAGAAAGACGAAGTTATGTATAACTTCTGGACATATGAATACGACAAGATGACCGATAGGCTCAGAGTAGAATCGATTGCCTCAATTCAAAACAAGGTAGGGCAGTTTATGTCGTCACTGCGGGTGCGTCGGGTTTTAGACAGCCGCCAGTCGACTTTTTCCCTAGAAGAGATAATGAATGGCAAAAAAATCCTGATTATTAATCTTTCCCAAGGAAAGCTTGGAGAAGACACCACGGCGCTATTAGGGGCAATGTTTATCACCAAAATCCAGCTTACGGCGATGCGGCGAGTTAACCAAAAGCCAGAAGAACGGACGAATTTTTATCTGTACGTCGACGAGTTTCAAAACTTTGCCACCAATTCTTTCATCAAAATTCTGTCTGAAGCCAGAAAATACAAGCTTAATTTAACTTTGGCAAACCAATATGTTGGCCAAGTCGACGAAGAGATCCAAAAAGCCATTTTTGGCAATGTAGGTACATTAATAACCTTTGTAGTTGGCTCAGCCGACGCCCGGCTTTTCGAAAAAGAGTTTGGCGGTAAATTCACGGCCGAAGATTTAGTAGCTTTGGGTAAGTACCAAATTCTTCTGAAAATGGCTATTAGCGGGCTAACCTCAGAACCTTTCTTTGCTAAAACCTTGCCTTTACCCTCGGTAGTTAACCACAACAAAGATAAAATCATCAACCTTTCTCTGGAAAAATACTACCGCCAGTCCAAAACCTCTCCCCAAACATCACCCCGGGGGTGATTCGGAGCAACACAACAATCTAGATTAAACAAAAACTGATTAGTTTAGCTGATTACATCAGCCCATATCACCCCTGGGGTGATGTTTAGGATGTTTAGAAAGTTTTTTTGGTTTGCAAAGTAGAGCAAAAATAACTATATTTATATTAATGAAGAAACTTGTTTTCGGTTTGTTAATATTGGTAGTTTTTTTTTGGGCATTAATTCCGGCAGTTTTGGCCCAGGAAGTTATTCCGGCGCCTACTAACACTCCTGGCGAGGTAAGCTGGCAGTTCGACGCCAAAGTAACCGAAGTAGGCAAGCGGGCAGAGCGATCGCGCCAGTTCGTTAGCTGGGTGCTGCAGAAGCAAGCCATAGATAACCATCCTGTTTTTATGGATCTTTGGAAAATCACCCTAGCCGTAACTTTAGCCTTTACCATTATTGTGGTGATGATTATGGGTATAGGCCTAATTTTTGCCCGCAAGCAAGACATCTCTGTGAAGGTCGACGTTGTTCCAATTCTAACCAAAGTGGCGCTGATGATTCTCTATGCCGCTTTTTCCTATGTTATTGTTTTAGGTTTAATTCAAATTACCGAACTCATCTCGAACTTTTTCATCAAATTTTTGGGCGGCGATAAACTCTTTAGCATTTTCTTTAGCCCAGAGGGGGTGGAGAACAATTACGAGGGTCTCTATGGTATGCGCGATTTAGACCCTCTCAAAAACGAATCTGCCAAAACCTCAATGTTTCTTATTGATGTTTCTTCTTACACATATTTTGCTATGGGAGCAATTATTCTCATTCGCAAAATTGTTCTCTGGTTTTTGTTGGTTTTGTCACCGGTTTTAGCCCTACTAATGGCTTTTCGCTTTATTCGCAACATTGGTTGGATTTGGATTGGCGTTTTTTTTCAGTGGGCTTTCTATGGCCCCCTGTTTGGTATTTTTCTTTGGGCCCTTTCCAAAATCTGGGCTGTTGGCATTCCCTTTGCCTTTGATTTCAGCCGAATTGGCGATGAGGTCGGCGGCGGCGTTGTTTATCCGCTGGCGATCAACATTCTCTACGGCGGTCCCCAACAGGTTGGCGGTGGTTTAGGTATGCCTTTGTCACATATCAAAGGGCAAATTAACACCTGCAACTATGTAGACACTTTTGCCGAATACGTAATTGCCCTTTTGATGCTTTGGGTGGTAATGGTGCTTCCTTGGTGGTTGCTTCGTATTTTTAGAGATTACTGTTGCGACGGCATCTACGCTATGAAGAATATCTTAATGAATATGTTGGGCAACCAGCAAAGGCCGCCGGAACCGCCGCCGGGGCAAAGCCCTTCTTTGGCTAAGCCCACTGGCCAGTCAACCACTTTGCCAAAGCAGGCCTATCAGGAGCAAAAAATGAGCCAACAGCAAATTATTTCCGAAAGAGAAAATATCAAACAGGTTAAAACCGAAGAAATCTCCCGCCGTATGGATACAAACATCTCCAAACTGTCAGATATTGCCAAACTAGAAACACAAACTAATAGGCGAGAGAATGCTAACCGAACAATGTCTTACATCAAAAACCCGATGTCTGCCGAAAAGCGTGAAGATAGGGCGCAGTTCGTTAAGCTCAAAGCCGAGCTTTCCGCAAGGGCCGCTACAGGCGACGTTGCCGCCAAGCGTCTGCTTGAAGCCACAACCAGTAGTGGCATGATGGTGAGTGAAAAGATTTCGGCCCTAGCCAAACAACAGGCTAGTGTTTTGCCGGTGTTGCAAAAAATCTCGGTCGACTTAAAATTGCCAAAGGAAAGAATAAAGCAAATAGCCAATACCTTTGCCCAAACCTTGTCTCGCCAACAACAGGTGGTTACTAACGTTTCCCAAATCACCCAAATTAATAAAGAGCAAACCAAACAGGTAATTGAGGCCGTGCCTGAAGCAACCGAACAATCTGCCAAACAAAGCCTCGAAAACATATCTAAAAAGGCGAGCCTCAGCAAAGAAAAAACAAGAGAAGTTGTTAGAGAAGTGGGCAAGCAAACTGAAAACGAAGAAGTAGCCAAGGAGGTTGCCGCCAAAGAGCAAACTACTACAGAGGAAGTTAAGCGGGTAGGCAAGAAAGTCTTTAGCGCTGTTGGTGAAGAACCACCGGTACAACCAGGAAAACCAGACAAGCCGCCAGTGAGCATTGAAGAATACGAAGAGATGCGCCGTATGTGGATAGAGCACTACCGCAAAGGTGAGGTGCCGGTGTCAGAAAAGATAAAGGATAGAGCCGCTTGGGTGAGCGAGGAGAGTGTTAAGCTGGAGAATGTTCTCAACAAAATTGCCTCAGCCAATGAGGATATTCGCGCCGAAGGCCTAAAGCAGGTTGCCGACGTTATTCCTTTCTTTATCCTCGGCGATATGGATATAGAAGACATTGCTGTTTATCTGCGGGCAAAGTTAACCGCCGCCAAAGACGTAGCTCAAAGCCTAAAAGCCGAAGAAGGAGTAAAGAAGCGGCTCGAAGAGCACACTGAGTATGTTGAAGTTGATAGACAGCAAAAAGCAGAAAAGGCTCAGGTTCTGGAACAAAAACTAGAAACCCCTCAAACATCACCCCGGGAGCCCAGTC
>CAZEVA010000029.1:0-7169 GCA_964515585.1 uncultured Gammaproteobacteria bacterium
CTGTTTTACTGCCAATTTTTTTTGCTAAAGCTTGTAGTTTAAATCGACTGTATTTTAGTATAGCGCTGACAGTTTATTTTGTTTATCTAAGCACTATAACTTATGGACACTGGCACAATCTTCTTAAACGACAGGAATATTTGGATAATCCAGAAATTATTAAAACCCTTAAACAAATAAACAAGCCTGCTAATTCTGATAGGCTGATATATGTTGCTAACAACCAGGTAGAATATTATTATCTAAAAGACCAGCTCCCAATAGACAGATTTCCCATATATTTTAGTGGCTGGACCGCTAAGTTTTTTCCAAATCAGCGAGCCGGAACCCTCAAAAAAATTAATAGCAATAAACGATACTTGATAATAAAATAGCTGGTTAAAAGTTAAATTTCCAGTAAACCAGTGGGTATTTTTGCTTCCTCTTTCTCAAACATTTCCATAAACATTAAAACCTTACTGGCCCAGGTAGTGGAAGGTGGCGCATACACCGGCCCAATTAGCCCAACCGAAGTTAGGCCATAGTCAAGGTAGTTTTCTCGAATACCTTTGGCAACAGTAAAAAAACCTTCTTGCCACGAGGCAAAATAAAGATAGCCTCCTCCCCAGCCAAAAGGATTATGGCTTTCCGGCAAAAGATGCCGGCCAAAACCAGATTCAACTCCGGCAATAGCTGGTAGGAGATAGCAGTTCACCTCATAACTAATACAGGCATTAATAAAGCTGTCAACTTCTTTTACCAGAGGAGAATTATGTCTGGCCAAAACTCGATATATTGCCACTTTTTTGGGTAAAATATTTTGATAATAGTTGTTAACTATTAGCCGATAGGCAAGAGCTGGCTGGACTATGGCAACAACCAAAACTAGCTGTGCGAAAACAAAGTATAGCCAATTGACTAATTTTTTCAAGATAAGGTATAATTATTAAACTATTATTAATTCATTTTAAAACATTTATGCAACCAATATACATTATAGTCTTACTGGCGGTTTTAGTGGGTATGTATTTGCTGGGAATGTACAACCGTTTGGTAGTTTTATTAAACCGGATTAAGGAGGCTTGGAGTGGAATAGAGGTTCAGCTCAAGCGCCGTACCGATTTAATCCCCAATTTAGTTAGTACTGTTAAGGGCTATGCCAAACACGAAAAGCAGGTATTTGAAAATGTCACCAAAGCTCGCTCAAGTTTAATGAATGCCAAAGGGATTAAGGAAACTCAAGCAGCCGACAATATGCTTAGCGGTGCCTTAAAGAGCTTGTTTGCTGTTGCCGAAGCCTATCCAGAGCTGAAGGCTAACACCAATTTTCAAGATCTGCAAAAAGAGTTGTCAGATACTGAGGACAAAATTGCCTATTCGCGGCAATTTTATAACAGCAATGTTTTGGCCTACAACAACTCCACCAAAATTTTCCCGAACAATTTATTTGCTTCGCTTTTTGGTTTTAAAGAACAGGAATTTTTTGATGTTAGCGAGGCAGAAACAAGGCCGGTTAAGGTAGATTTTGATAAATAATGACTGTTTATTCTCAAATTAGCCAGAATAAGCTAAAAACTAACGCCATTGTTTTTTTCTTTTTTGTTTTTGTGAGTTTTTTGGCTTATGTTCTTGGGCACAGCCTCGGTTATAGTGGGCCAAGTTTATTTATTTTTGCTTTTTTACTAAGTTTTCTCTCCAGTTTTTTCAGTTATTTTTGGTCTGATAAAATTGTTTTAAAACTCCACAAATCAATTCCGGTCGATAGGCAGATTCATTACGATTTTTATACAGTTACCGAAAACTTAAGCTTGGCCGCCGGCATTCCCAAACCAAAAGCTTATGTGATTGAAGACTCCGCCCCAAACGCTTTTGCCACTGGTCGTGACTATAAACATGCTATTGTGGTTGTTACTACCGGCCTTTTGCAAAAAATGGACAGGCGTGAGCTTGAGGGAGTGGTGGCCCATGAGCTTTCTCATATCAAAAACTATGATATGTTGCTGATGACCATTGTTTCAGTTATGGTGGGCCTAGTAGTATATCTAACCGACTTTTTTATGCGAAGCCTATGGTTTCGCGGCGGAGATCGTGATAATCGCAATAATTCTGGTCTTTTTTTAGTACTGTCAATTGTTCTTTCGCTACTGGCCCCTTTAGTAGCCACACTACTACAGCTTGCTATTTCTCGCAAGCGTGAGTTTCTAGCCGACGCTTCAGCCGCCTACCTCACTCGCTATCCCGATGGTTTGGCTAGAGCCCTAGAAAAGCTCCAAAACGACCCACAACCATTAAAGTCGGCCTCTAACGCCACTGCTCATTTATTTATTGCTAGCCCTCTTAAAGCCGATTGTAAGGCTAAAAAGAGTTGGTTGATAAATCTTTTCAGTACTCACCCTCCTTTGGCAGATCGCATTGCCAAACTCAGGCAAATGTAATCTTTTTCTAAAAAAAGGTGCTTCAATGATAAAATAGTCTTTATATAGCCCTTTTAGCTCAATGGCAGAGCAGCGGTATCGTAAACCGTCGATGTCAGTTCGATTCTGACAAAGGGCTCCCGAGGAAAAAAACAATACTTTGTTATAATAAGCCTATGGCCAGGAGAAGAAACAAAAACAGCTTATATTTTTACCTATTTGTTTTTGCTTTAGTGGTTTTTTTGTTTTTCCGGTTTGGTTTAAATTTATTTGTTGATTGGGCTTTTTTACTAACTCAGCATAATGGTTCCTCACAGAGTAAAAAAACTACCAACTCAAAAATAACCCTTATTAGCGAACCAATTTTAGAAGAGGTTCCCGACGCTACCAACGAAGCCATTTTAAATTTAAAAGGTCGTGCCGATCCAGAAACTCAAATAGAACTCTACTACAATAACGAACAAGTTGCCGAAACTAATGCTGACTTTGATGGTAATTTTCAGTTTGAGCATATTCTCGATGAGCGAAACAATCAGTTTTATGTAGTGAGCGTTGATCCTTATAGCCAAAAAGAAACTCAATCCAAGTTTTACAACGTTACTTTTATTGATGAGCCTCCGAGTTTAGAGATTACTAGCCCTCAGGATGGCAAAAAGTACTATGAAAATACAGTAAATGTTGAGGGCACAACCGACAAAGAAGTTTTTGTTAGAGTCAACAATGCCTCAGTTGTGGTTAAGGCCGATGGTTCCTTTACCCATACTCTTTCTTTAAATAAAGGTGACAACGAGCTTACTGTTGTTGCTAGCGACAGAGCTGGCAACTCAACTGAACAAAAGTTGAAAGTTACTTACGTTGACTAGCGACAAACAAGAGGTAATATACATAAACCGAAGGGGTAAAAAAACTGTTTACCGATAAACAGTGCACCAGAAAAATTAGAGTAAATAGTCGTTGTTGTTTATTTTGTTTCTGCCAAAGTTGATAGTAAAGCCAAAAAAAAGACAATATTCCCAAAAGCCCGGTTGTTGTTAGTACCGTTAAAAAACTGTTATCCACACCGTGCAAACTATTATTTCCAATTTGGCTGTTTGTGTTTCTTTTAAGAAGAAAAAGGTTGTTGAAACCAATTCCCAGGATTGGTTTTTTTACTATTTGCTTATAAGCTAGCTGACTACTATGATATTTGCCTAATAAGCTGTTAAGGCGAGTTAAGTTTGTGCCTTCCCCAAAATATCGAGGTAGTAAAAATATTCCAATAACCATAACTAGAACTAAGCCATAAATTTTTTTTGACGGCTTAATTTTTACCATTGTGTAAAGTAGGCCAACAAAAAAGCAGAGATAGCCAATTCGAGAATAAGTTAGCAAAAGAGCTACTAACGACAAAACTGAGGCTGTCTTTACAAAACGGCCATGTTGTTGCCAAAAATACCAAAAAGCCCAAACCAAAACCAAACTGCTTAAATTTGGATCCAAAAATAACCCAGCCCATCGGTAAGCGTGGGGGTCATAGCCAAGATAAAACAAATTACGTAGCTGGGGGTAGAAAAAATACTGTAGAAAGCCGCCAAGTAAAAATAGTACCAGCCCTAAATTTAGATAAAGTTTGTTAACTTTAAAGTAGTTGGTTTTTTTGGCAACCAGATATGGCAGTAGCGAAAGATAAAGAACAGTTCTCAACAAATAGCTAAGTCCGGTGAGGTTAGGGGTGTTTACCAGATTACTAATAACAAAAATTACTACTAGTACCAAGTAAGCCCGAAACCGAAAAAGCAATAGATGGTTTTTTACTACAAAAAGCGCCAGCAAAAAAAGAGCAAGAAGATCCAAAAAACGCAGATAAATTTCGGGCCGAATCTGAAAACGCAGTAGCTCGGCAAAAGGAATCACTAAAGCAATAATTGCTAAAAGTGCTTTAATCATTTTTCTTAAGCAAATAGAGTTTTGCCCGGCTCAAAAAAGAATGAAAACTCATCATAAAGGAGTAAATAAATCCCGGAACCTTATCCAAAAAGCCAAGCCTCACAACATAGGTATAAATAAATTTAAAAAAGGGCACGAAAATTATCTCCCCAACTGAAACTGGCCGATTATTTTTTTGCCAGTGCTCGGCGTTAATGGTTGAATAGAAGTTGACGTGTTCAATAAATGACTTTACAGACGGGTGAGGGTAATGCTTAATAGCAAGAGCTGTTTTTTTAACTGGCAGTGGGCTCTGCCAAACCTCATGCACCGGGCGAATATATTGGCCGGTGTTTTTTTTCACCAGCCTAGTAACGCGTGTTGAACCAGCCTCACCATATTTAATTTTCTGATGATAAAACCAATCAAAGCGCCTAAAACTGTATCCGGAGATATTTTTTTCTGGGCGAAAAGTCTCTAGCCATGACTTTAGTTCTGGAGATAGTCTTTCGTCGGCGTCGAGCATTAGCACCCATTGATTATGAGCTTTGCTGAGAGCTATTTCTCGCTGTTTGGCAAAGTCGGAGTTTAAGGGATGGCTAAAGAGCTTGGCTTTGTGTTGTTTGACAATAACGGCCGTGTCGTCGGTTGACTGGTCGTCAACAATCACAACCTCAGAAGCAAAGCTCAAGGTAGGCAGTAATTGCCTAAGATTATTGGCTTCGTTTTTTGCCAGAATAGCAATTGAGAGCTTCTCCATATATATTTCTTATTTTATCAGCAAAGCTATTTCTATTATAGTATTTTTCTGCTCTTTGCCGGCTTTTTCTGGCCAGAAGCCGTTTTTTATCTGGATGAGTTAACAACAGCCTTAGGCTTTTGTACAAACTACCTATATTGTTCTGTTTGCAAATAATAGCATCTTTGCCTACCACTTCGGGGATGGCACCGCAGTTGGTGGTAACAATTGCTTTTCCTGAGGCCATAGCTTCAATCAAAGCCATTCCATACTGTTCTTCCCAGGTTTTAGTTTGGTATGACGGCAAAACAAAAATTGCCGCACTTTGATACTCTTTGTATATCTGGTCGTAATTTTGTGACAAAACCTCAACATTGTTTTGTAGGTTGCTAGTATGGCAGATTTTTTTAATTTCTGCTTCAAGTGGTCCTTGGCCGACTATTTTTAACTTTGTTAATGGAAATTCTTTTACTAGTTGTATATAAGCTTGTAGTAATACCATTATTCCTTTTTCTGGTACCAGCCGTCCCACAAAGAGAAGGTTGTTTTTAGTGCTTGCTCTTGGCTTAAATTTACTAAGGCTAACTCCCAGCCGTACTAATCTAATTTTCTTTTCGCTAACTCCCTCTTTTTGCAAACAGCCAAAGGAGCGTTTTGTGTGGACAATAAACAAGTCCGTTTGTTTAAGAGTAAAGTGTTTAATTCTTTTTTTAGCGCTGGTTCCTTCGTTCTGGTGAGGTACTGTTTCGCAATAGGTGCAAATTAATTTTGTTTGAGGATGCTTTTTTTTAAATAAGGCCGCTTGATAGCTATAATAATAATAAGGGTCAGCGGTATCTATTATCCGAAAAGATTGTAGTTTTGATTTCAGGCCAATTAACCAATGCGGGTCACCAATTAAACGATTAAGTAAATATTTTGTTGCTCCACCCATTGGGTAGTCGTAGGGAGAGAGTAGTTTATGATTTGGAATTTTCATACTTTCCCCTAAGGGTTTAAAAGAAGAGAAACTGTTAACTACGTATGGCCAAGTGATTTTTTCATAGTTTGCCAGTTCATTTGGATTCAAGAAAGCCCCTCGAAGTAGTGCTACTTTTATTTTATTCATAAAGAGTAGTTAATTTTTTAACGTATCTTTGCCAACTAAATTTTGTTCGTAGTTTCCCTAAATGTATTGCCTTTGGTTTTTTGATGGCGCTAGCAATACTTGTAGCTAAACCAGTGCTATCCTCCGGAGCCAAATTAACAAAGGGGGTAAGCTCGGGTATAATTGCCCCTTTGGTGCCAACAACTTGGGTATTTTGTGAAAGCGCTTCCAAAACCGGCAAGTTAAAACTCTCATATTTTGAGGTAGTCAGTAAACAGGCGGCCTTTTGATAATAACTCAAAAGCTGGTAATGTTCGGCGTGGGGGATTACTATAACCTGGGATAGTAATTTCTGGGGAATAAAATCTATCTTTTTTGTTCCAATAAGTATCAGTTTGTAGGACTTAAAACTACTTGTTTGGATTAGTTTAGCAAAAGCAGACACTATTAGCCTATGATTTTTTATGGGGTGAGAACTGCTAACCGAGAGGATAAATCTTTTACGTTTGCCAACAGCATTTTTAACCAAAAAGGGAGTGGGAATACCATAATTAATAACTTTAATATTAGCAGCTCTCTTCTCTTCCCTGTTAATGTCGTTTAAGCTATCAGCCAATTTTTGAGAGCCAACCACAATATAGTTGGCCTTATCAAGCATTTCCATGATCTGTTGCCTCATCCTCTTCTGGCTATCAGGATAAAGTTTCGGATAAATCAGTGGTGCCAGGCCATGGCAAAAAACAATTTTCCTCCCAGGGCACCACCAGGGCAGAGCCTGGTTAAGAGCCAAAAACACATCATTTGGTTTAATTAGCTCACAAAAACTAACCCTCCCTTTCAACCAAGCAAACCTCGGCCTCAATACCACCCCCATTTTTTCCATTTCGGGGATGGAATTTTCCATTTCGGGGATGGAACTAACTGGTTTTTGTAAATATAGGGTATAGGAATTTTTCTGGTCGTAGCGTTTGAGTGCTTTTATTAGCTCACGGGTAAAAACAAAATTTCCAAACCGCTCAGACCTATCACTTGATAAAGCTCCGGC